>CALWTN010000067.1 GCA_944384475.1 uncultured Clostridia bacterium | reverse complement strand
ATTTGAAACTTCAATCGGCGTGCAAAGTGAAATTTGCGGAATGTCATATTGATAATACAAATTAAAAATATCTCTACGATTCCATGTTTTCAAATCCAACTCTTTCACAATCCCTCTCCTACAAATTAAATTTTCTCTGGTGCGGCTGAGAGGACTTGAACCTCCACGGTTTCCCACTGGAACCTAAATCCAGCGCGTCTGCCATTCCGCCACAGCCGCATGTTATTAAAATTTCCGCCAAAAACTTTGATTTTGCAAACCCTAGAACGGTTCTTTGCTATTATATCATAGAAATTAAAAATTTTTCAACAATTTTACTTTCAAAATTATAGCAAAATGCTTTATAAAAAAATATTGTTTTGTTATAATTTGATTATAAATGAAAAAACTTTTTAGATTTTTTAAAAATTACAAGAAGGATATGCTTGCTTCGCCTATTTTCAAAGTTTTTGAAACCATCTCCGAAATTGCAATTCCTCTTCTTGTTGCACAAATGATTGACACAGGCGTAGCAAATCACGACGCTAAGTTTGTCATCACCTATGGTTGCATAGTGATTGCGCTGTATATTGTTGGAATAACCGCATCAATCTTGTCACAAAAATTTGCAGCCAAGGCAGCAACCGGCATCGCTTATGATATAAGAAAAAGCATGTACGAACACATCAACACCTTTTCGCATAAAGAACTTGATAAATTTGGAACAGCCTCACTTAACAACCGCATGACGCATGATATTGCAAGAGTGCAAAATGCAATAGGCAGTTTTTTGAGAATAATTTTGCGCTCGCCTCTTATTTTAATTGGCTCAATCATCTGCGCAATGGTGATTGACATCAAACTTTCGCTCATCTTTATTGCAATAACGCCGGTTATTGTTGCAATAGTTTTGTTTACGCTTAAAATAACCGATCCGCTTTACAATAAAGCGCAAAGAAGTTTGGATAAGGTTTCTGACATTGCCCGTGAAAACTTGCAAGGTGTGAGGGTTGTTCGAGCATTCAGCAAACAAGCTGATGAAGAGCGCCGTTTTGTTGCTGCTTCAAAAAATTTAAGAAAAACGGGTATAAAAGTTACAAACATCTCTTCAATCTTAGCCCCGCTCACCACCGCAATCATCAACTTTGCAATAATTGCGATAATGTGGTTTGGCGGATTGCAAGTAAATGTCGGCTCGCTTTCACAAGGCGAGATTGTGGCGTTCGTAAACTACATGACACAAATTTCAAGTGCGCTGATCACTGTTTCAAACATGATTGTTTCTCTTATCAAAGCACAAACTTGCGCCAAAAGAATAAATGAGGTTTTCGACACCAAGCCAAGCGTTGTTGAAACCAACACCCAGCCTATCGAAATTAAAAAAGATGCACTAACGCCTAAAATTGAATTTCAAAATGTAAGTTTTGCTTATAATGACGGCGCAAAATATGCAATTAAAAATCTAAACTTAAAAATAATGCCAGGTCAAACCATCGGAATCATCGGTGGAACTGGCAGCGGGAAAAGCAGCATAGTCAACCTTATCCCACGCTTTTATGACGCCTCGCAAGGCTCAGTTTTTGTTGACGGCGTAAATGTAAACAACTATTCTTTTCATCAGCTTCGCTCTAAAATTGGGCTTGTTCCACAAAAGGCGGTGCTGTTTAAAGGCTCACTTAAAGACAATCTTCGCTGGCGCAAGCAGGATGCAACAATGGAAGAAATCGTCAAGGCGGTTAAAATTTCACAAAGCGAAGAGTTTGTAAACGAACTTGACGGAAAATATGAATACAAAGTGCAGTCTGGTGGCAAAAACTTTTCTGGTGGGCAAAGACAGCGTCTCACAATCGCACGTGCTCTTGTTGGCGACCCAGAAATAGTGATTATGGACGACAGCGCAAGCGCGCTAGATTTTGCAACAGATGCCGCTTTGCGTAAAGCAATTAAAAACAACATAAAATCAACAGTCATTTTGGTTTCGCAACGTGCGGGAACGGTTAGAAACGCCGATCAAATTGTAGTTTTGGATGGTGGCAATGTTGTGGGCATAGGCAAACATGCTGAACTTTTAAAAACCTGCCCTGTGTATAAAGAAATTTACGAATCTCAAACTAAATAAGAGGAAAGATGAAAAAAAGAATCCCACCGACAACTAAAAAGGATGAAAAACAGTTTAGGAAATTGCAAAAAGCAATCGCTTCACTTCCTAAGCCTTCTTTCAACAACCCTGAAAAAATTCAACCTACAAAAAATATAATCACGCCAACAGCTTTGCCTGCATCGTTGTGGCAAGAGAGTAATAAAAGCTACACCGAAAGCGAAGAAAAACAACTTCGTGTCACCGACAGCGAAATCATTTTAGACAGCGGCGGCAAAAAAATTGAACGTGTCGCAAACATTAAAAAACCTAAAAAGCGCACCACCTTTTTACGAGTTTTAAAATATGCTAAAAAACACTGGTATTTGTTTGCTCTTTCACTGTTTTTTGGTTTTGCAAACACGCTGTTTGAAATTTCAATCCCACTTTTAATCGGTCGGGGCATAGATCATATAGTCGGGCAAGGCAACGTCAATTTCGACATGCTTTTAAAATACATACTTTTGCTTATCGGCTGCATAGTCGCATTCGCTGTGCTGAAATGGCTTACAAACAAGACCGCAAACGATCTTTCATATAAGATGGAAGAGCAGATGCACAATGACATGTTTAAAAAGTTTAACAAAGTGCCGCTTAAAATCATTGACGGCTCAAGCCACGGCGATTTGCAAAGCAGAATGGTAAACGATATTGAAAACATCACCGATGGTTTCGTGACTGGGCTTACAACATTTTTTGACTGCTTTTCAACCATTGTTATGACTGTCGTGTTTATATTTATGATCAACGTTCCAATCGCCGCAGTGATTGTTTGCGCAACCCCTATTTCACTGCTCGTTTCGCTTTATATCGCTAGAAAAACCAACAAGCTTTTTAAAAGGCAGGCCAAAGAGCTTGGCGATATGTCGGGGACATTTGTAGAGCTTATCGGCAATCAAAAGATTGTCAAAGCGTTTGAATATGAAAGTCGTTCGATACAGCGTTTTGATGATATAAACAAAAAACTGCAAGATAGTTCTAGAAAATCGATGTTTTTCTCAACGCTCACCGCACCTACTTCAAGATTTTTAAACGGCTTGCTCTATGCTGCCGTTGCGCTTATGGGATGCTTCTATGCTATGGACGGAATTTTAACCATTGGCACGGTGTCAACTCTTCTCTCCTACGCCAACAGATATACAAGGCCGTTTAACGCCATAACCGAAGTGTTTTCTGACATCCAAGCTGCATTTGCGTCGTCTGCAAGAATGTTTGCCGTTTTGGACATACCAGATGAAATCAGTGACGCAAATCTGCCATCTCTCAAACGCTGCACTGGCAATGTGGCATTTAAAAATGTGGAGTTCTCATACGTGGCTGGCAAAAAACTTATAACCAACTTAAACCTAACCGTTTCAAAAGGTCAAAAAATTGCCATAGTTGGGCCAACCGGTTGCGGAAAAAGCACACTCATCAACCTTTTGATGCGCTTCTACGATGTAAATTCTGGCAGCATTGAAGTAAGCGGCAAAGATATTCGCACCGTAAAGCGGCAAAGTTTGAGAAAACAATTTGGCATGGTGCTGCAAGAAACTTGGCTGTTTAACGCCTCTATACGTGACAACATAGCCTATGGCAAACCTAACGCAACTGACGCAGAAGTGCGAAGGGCTGCAAAAAACGCAGGCGCTGATTTCTTTATTCAAACTATGCCAGAAGGTTACAACACTCAAATAAACCAAAATGGCGACAACCTTTCGCAAGGTCAAAAGCAACTTTTGTGCATTGCAAGGCTTATGCTGATGCATCCACCTATGTTAATTTTAGATGAAGCCACCAGCAACATAGACACCCGCACTGAAATTGCAATTCAAACGGCATTTAACAAAATGATGGCTGGCAAAACAAGCTTTGTTGTTGCACACAGACTTTCAACGATAACTTCATCAGATGTGATTTTGGTTATGAATAAAGGCAACATTATAGAGCAAGGCAGCCATAAAGAACTGATTGCTAAAAAAGGCTTTTACTACAACCTTTACAACTCACAATTCAGCAACTATTAACCAAAATGCTTCACTGTGAATACATAACACAGATGGAGCATTTTTTTAACGCCTACAGCTTTGCCTGCAAAAGCATGTGGAAGGATTCAACAGACGATGTAACCGTGTTTTGTCAAGCACAAAAAGCGTTTGATTTTTATAGCAAAGGTTGCACAAAAAATTCGGTTTTTTTTAGGCTGACAGGTCAAAGCGGTTCGGGTAAAACCTCTCAACTGTTGCAAGCAGCAAATCACTTTTGCGACATCAAAAACATCAAGCCTTTACACATCGCTGTGCGAAATTTTGCCTGTTTTCATCCTGACTATCAAAAATTAAAAGACAACGAAAATTTTAGAGAAATCACAAATGGCTTTGCACTAAAAGTTTTAATTTGGGTGCTTAAATTTGCTTTTGAAAAATCATATGATATTATTTTAGAACTCTCACTTTTAGATAAAAAATTTGAAAATTATGTTTTTTTTGAAATAAATAATCAAAAATACAAGCATTTTTTTCATATTATGGCAGTAAACAAAATTATAAGCGATATTTTTATCTTAAAGCGCCATCGCACCGCCAAAAGAATCACTGCTGATAAATCAGCAAATTATTTTGACAAAACATTGGTCAGTTCCTTTAAATATCTTACAAAGAAATATACTTTTGATTGCGTTGTTTGGTCGGCTTTTGACAAACAGCCTGTATTTTTTGGCAGCAGCAAAAAGGCGTTTAGGCAATTTACAAAATCGAGAAAAAGCATACAAAAAGTTTCTTTTACAGAGCCACAACTTCTATCGGCTAAGAAAATTTGGATGGAAGAACAATATCGGGATGTTTCGCTTTGATATACTGCACATATTTTTGTTCAACGTAGTCCCAAACAGAAATTAAATCATCAATTTGTTTGCGAGAGAGATCAGTTCCATAAACGCTTTTAAATTGCTTGGCAAAATAATCAAAATAATCTTCGCCCAATCTGCCTATCAGCCGGGCAATGTCATCAAGTTTTGATGAATAACTGACAAAAGCAAAATCAAAGATGCAAACAACCCTGCCCTTGCTTATTAAAATATTACCTGGGTTTAAATCGCCATGCGTCAAAACCAAACCTCTGCCCTCTGCCTTTATTAAAGCGAGGTGTTTTTTGAGGTCGTAATCACCTTCGCCGCTCACCTTTGCAAGCCTGCGCAAAAACTGCGAAGTCCTTTCAAGTTTCATTGTCGGCGAAAATTGCCCGAGTTGATTTAAAAAGCAAAGCACATCCTCAGCCAACCTCTTTTTGTTTCGCTTGGATAATTTGCATTGTGAAAGAGGCTTTCCGTTTATATATGGATAGACTGAAAAAGGCCTGCCTTTAAAATTTAACAGCTTGATTTGCGGCACTTTTGCATCAGGAAAAGAATTATTAAACTCTGCCAAAAATTGGCACTCTTTTTCAAGCGCCTCGCTAAAAAAATGGTTTCTTGGAAAGCGAAACACAAACTTTCCATTTTTTGCTTTTGCGATGAACACAAAATTTGTCCAACCCGTCGAAATGTGCTTATAACTTTTGATTGTTGGCAAATACGATTGCATAATAGAAAAAAAGTCATCAGAAACTTTAAAATATTTTCTCATGACTTTTTATATGCTTCTAAATTTATTTTTGTTTACAAAAGTCTTATTTTATTGCTTTTATTGCTGTATTCTGGAAAATTTTTAACCATTTCAACATCTTCTGGATAGCGCTCTAAATATTCTTTCAAACAACTGTCGTCTAAAGTTTCAACAAGAGGAGCTCTTCTTAAATCCATAGTTTTTCTGCTGTCGCCTTTTTTTCTTTTAACCATTATTTTCCTCCTTAAAAAAGTGGTTTAATTCTAACATTTAGTAAATAAAAAGTCAAGGTAAAATTCAACAAAATTCGACAAAGTTATTCAACTGTTACACTCTTTGCCAAATTTCTTGGTTTGTCGGGATCAAGCCCTCGCAACAGGGCAACATTATAGCTTAAAAGTTGCAGCGGTATGATTGCAAGTATGCATAAAAGAGGTTGACAAACTTTGGGCAAGGAAAGGCAAAAATCAAAATTTTCAAGCTCGCAAATCTTAGGCGGTTTAAAGGAAATTAAGTAAAGTTTAGCCCCTCGACTCTTCGCCTCTAAGGCGCTGTTCATCACTTTGTCATGCACTTTTTTATTTGTGGAAATAACTATAAGCGGAGTTTTGTTTTCTATCAAAGAAAGCGTGCCGTGTTTTAGTTCCCCTGACGCCAGAGCGCTGCAATTTATATACGTTGTTTCTTTAAGCTTTAACGCTGCTTCCAGCGCCGTTATATAGTCGCAACCTTTGCCTATAAAAAGCACCTTTTCTTTTTGCGAAATGTCTTCTGCAAAGGCAGACATGTTCACAAAAAAGTTTTTACTCGCCAAAATAACTTCTTGCACTTGTTTTATAGCCCTGTTGAAATGTTTTTCGCCTTTAAGTGCCATCACAAGCAAATAAAGCCCCGCCACTTGACAACTGTATGCTTTTGTAGAGGCAACGGCAATTTCGACACCTGCGCTGATTGGAAGAACAACGTCACTGAGCGATGCAATCGTGCTGTAAGGCACATTGGTCATTGAAATAATTTTGGCTCTTTTGCGTTTTGCCTTTTCAAGCGCAGCGATAGTGTCTGCCGTTTCGCCGCTTTGGCTGACAAAAATGCACAACGTTTGCGGATTTATCACATAATCATCATATCTAAACTCACTTGCAAAAATTGCTTCTGCATCAACATGCAAATATTTGATAAAATATCTTGCGCCCATTAAACATGAATGATATGCCGTTCCGCAACCGATAAGTTTAACTTTTTTAAATTTATACTTTGCAAGTTTTTTAAAATCAAAATTTACAAAATTTTTAATCAACCTTTCCAAAGCCTCAGGCGTTTCGTAAATTTCTTTTAACATATAGTGCTGATAGCTGCCTTTATCCGCCATAACCCTGATTTTTTGATATTTGAGTTGTTGCTTTTGGATTTGCTCGCCATGCATGTTAAAAAATTTTATTTCGCCTTTTTTGACCTCGCAAAGTTCGCCGTCTTCAAGTTTGTAGTAATCGCCCTCTGGAAAACATATAGGATCGCTGGCAAGCATAGCGATGTCTTGATTACAAAAGGCATACAGCGGGCTTTTGTATTTTGCGGCATATATGCAGTTTTCTTGCTCTTTTTTAACTGCGCAAATTGCATAGCTGCCCTGCAACTTTCTCACCGCCCAAATCAAATTTTCAATAGGGTTTTGATAATTGTTAAACGAAAGCAAATTTGCGATAATCTCTGTGTCGGTTTGCGTTTTAAACACTTCGCCTTCCTTTTGCATCTCGCACATCAAGGTTTGATAATTTTCAATTATACCATTATGAACAACCACCCATTCTCTGTTTTTGCCCTCAATAGGATGAGCGTTTCTTTCACAAACGCTGCCGTGCGTAGCCCATCTGGTATGCCCGATTGCAACCTTAGTGTCTTGCAGAGGCTCAACCTTTTGCACAAGTTTTTCAATCGTTCCCTTAGCCTTGTCGATTTTAAGTTGCATCCCGTCTTTTTGACAAATACCAACAGAATCATAGCCTCGATATTGGACAAGCCTTAACCCGTCAAATATGTAATCGCAGCAATTTTTATCACTGACAATTCCAACAATTCCACACATAATTTGCCTCCATAGTGCATATTATGTAAATTCGTTTTTTCACGTGAATTTTATTTTGTAAAAATTTGGCAATTTGATATAATATTTTTATGAAAGGACTAAAAATAAAGCAAATTCGCAATATTTTGCAAGTGCGAGAATCGTTTGAATTTTTCAAAAAATCTTTTTTACACATGACCCAAACAGAAGCCAGCGCTTTTTTGCCTATGCATGAAATCTATCAAACTATGGTGGATAATTTAAACAGCAAGTTTAAATTGCAGTATTTTGCAGAGCTGGAAGATAAGGTTGTGGGCTGCGTTATCGCAATGGTTGACAAAGAAAAGCCAAGCGAAGTGTTTTTGCCAGTGATTGCTGTGGACTACAAACTCCGTGACGCAGGCATTGCAACACTGTTGCTTGAAGAAATAACCAAAAGTTTGAAAAATGCAAAATTTAACAGGATTAAAGTTCGCTCCTCCGCCACTTCTGCAGGTTTCTTTATAAGGGCGGGCTTTACAACCTATCTTTACATCACGGCATTCAAACCAAATTCTGTTGAAGATATTAAAAACGCCAACATCAACAATCTGCCATGCGTTGGAACAGATCAGCAGCGCATAACTCTTAAATTTATAGCCCCTGCCATAGACAACAAATTAATTTTGCCATTTAAGCGCAAGTTAAAAAATATTGCCAGTGACTTTTTACTTGAAACCAGAATATAACTCACGATCAGCGTGAGTTTTTTTGTATATTCTCCTTATTTTTAAGCATTTTAAAATAAAGGAGAAAAATAATATGCAAATTGTTGAAGAAATGAAAAAAATAGACACTCTGTCTATTCAAAACAAAACCAAAGGCAAATGGTTCAACCTTGTGCTTGCAAATGTGATTGCTGCTACTTTTGTAATTTTAGGTCTTTTTATGCCGCTTTTAAGTTTTGCGCTTGCGGTTATTGTTGCAAGTTATATGCAGGTTGGCGTTTATGGCTATGTGTTAAAAACATATCAAAATGCTAGCCCAAGCTTTGAAAGCATATTTATAGATTTCAAATGGCTGCTGAAAGTGTTGTGCATAAAGATCATCGTTATGGCAGGAATGCTGATTTGGGGTTTGCTGCTGATTATCCCAGGGATAATATACGCATTAAATTATGCTTTTGCGGCTTTTGTTTTCTATGAAAACCCTCAACTTTCAATAGAACAAATTCTTGCCACGTCTAAACAAATGACGAATGGAAAAAAATTTGGGATTTTTTTAATGGCTCTCGGCATGATTGCTCTTGCCTGCCTTGCCGCATCGATAGGCGTTGGGCTTTATTATCTTTTCGCTCTGTTTTTCAACGTGCCGATATTTTTAACAGTGATTTTGATTGTCGTTCCAACCGTTCTTATGATTATGCTGGTAAGTCTTCCCCTCTTTGAAATATATCTGGCAGGTCTTTATGAAAATTCTAAGGCTTCAACGCAAGAACAGGTCACAATAAAAAAAAGAAGTGTTAAAAAAGTTACCAAAAATTAAAAAATGTGCTATACTTGTTCTTGATAAAGGAGAACAAAATTGGATAAGAACGATTTTATTACAAAAAAAGATGCGTTTGAAGGGTTTACAAAACTTAGACAAATTTTGAACGATTGCCTTCAAAATCCAAAATCTTATAAAAAATCTTTTTTGGATATGATCACTGACGTTGGCACGTTGGCTATGGACGGCAACGCTATTGCGCAAGACGTGATGAGTTATTATTATAAAGACGGAGTCAAAGGCTTTATTCCAGAAAATTATGATTTATACATGCAGTGGGCAATTTTAGCAGCCGCAAACGGAAACGAGTTTGCTATTGAAAAATTGCAATTTTTCTTAAATTACGCTTTTGAAGAAATTGTAAGCAGCGACAAATTACCACAAATCATAGGCGCTAACGATATTGATGAAACAAACTATGTTTATATCCTGGGCAATTTGTTATGCGAAGGAATTGTAGACGAAATGGGCATAACGGCAAAAAAACTGGTTGAAGCTCAATCAAAAACCAGCAAATATACGCCAGAAAAATTGCGAGAATATACAAGAGCCCTCGACAAGGCTCTTCCTAAAGTTTTAAATTATTTGCTCTCTTAAAGTTTCCAAACGGAAACTTTTTTTAAAATCTGTTTAATGTTACACTCATCACATCGCCAACCTCGTATAAGTCGGCGGACATTCTCAGCCTTTGAAAACATAGCCCAATAAGTTTTTCATACTCATCAGATTTTTGTGCCAACAAAAACAATTTTATAAGCAACCTGTTTTCAAGGCTTATGGCATTTAAAAAACATTTGGTTTTGTTCCAATTAAGTTTAAATCCTCGATTTTGTTTGTAGTCAAATAAATTCCGCATTGTTTCAATTTGTTCTTCGTTTAATGAATAAAACCTGTCGCTCCCCATAAAATTCCCAAGCATCCTGTATGACGATCGCAATTTAAACAACAAATCAAAAACCTCATCCACAAGCACGTTTACTGCCTCGCTGTCCAAACGCACAAACACAAAACCCTTTTCTTTTAACGAGTTTGAATATGCTCGTGCCAACTGTTCATATTCATCAGGAGTGGGACAAACAAAATCATCATATTCCATTTTGCACCTCGGCAATTTGATATGATTTTTACAAAAAAAGTGTGACACACGCTCGCATGCGGCGGCTTTTGCCGCCGCTTTTCACGCCGCAAAAGCGGCTTGAAAAAACCTTGCTTTGCAGCAAGGTTTTTGCGAGCGTGTTAGAAGAAATTCGGTCTTCCTAAAACAATTTGATTTCGCTTTTCAACATCATAGAACACTTTTGCCTCATCCAAAGCATTGTTCTTTTTAGAAACATCAAGTGGTGGATACTGCGTCATTTGTGGTGTTTGATAAAATGGAGCTAGTTTACATCTAATAGGATTATACCTAAACACTTTTATGATTGCCTCACCAAATGGCAAACGACTGAGTTCGTAAGGATCGACAAGCGGTTTAACGCTCTTCTGCACTTGTGTTGATTTCGAGGTGGAAGATGAATCCTTGCCTTCGTTTTTAGTCACTTGATCTTCTTTGGTTATCAACTGGACTGTTCCGCAACTCTTAGAGAACGCCTCTTTTGTGGCATCATCTTCTGTTCCTAAGAAAATTTGAATGTTGAAATTGCCTTTCAAAGTTTCTGCAACTTCTTTTCCATACTTGGTATCAAGCTGTGTAAAGGATTGAACCACAATCTCAAAGAAAATATTTCTTGAACGTGAAACCGTAACCATCGTTGCGAAATCTTGAATCACTGGCAAGTTACCGAACTCGTCAAGCAAGAAGTAAACGTGCCTTGGCAATTTTAACCTTGGATATTTGTTTGCAATATCAACAAGCGTTCTATACAACTGTGCTATGCAGATTGTTGCAAGAGGATGACGCTCTTTTTTGTGATCAGGGATTTTAATAAAGAAAGCGGTTGGTTTATCTACAAATTTGTTGAAATCAATATCTGTTCCGCTGGTTGCATAACAAATTCCCATATCTTGCATAAGCTGAGAAACCTTGCCTGCCAGCACGCTTAAATACGATTTTGTAGTTGTTGGCGCACTGTTGATAACTGGCGAAGTCAAATCCATAACCGAAGAGGTTTTTGCTCTGCCTGTGCAAAATCTTCTTACAGAATTAAAAGGATTGTCTGGGTCTGCGTCACGCTTGTTTGCTATTTTATACAAATTGTAAAAGTTAAATTGATCTTTTCTAAGTTTATTGTCTCCCAACCTTTGGTCAACCGAATCTTCAAGCATGGCGATCATTATTCCGAAAAGAAAGTCTTGCGCACCCTGCTCCCATATCGTGTCATTTGTTCCAGTAGAAACAGGACAGATTGCGGCAGCGATTCCTCTCAAATCAAACATTGCCGAGTTGATAAGTTGCTGTCTAACCCCCAAGAGTTGTTTGTTGAGAGACGCCTCATCAGGAAACGCTGTCCCATCATATTCATACCAAACATCGCCGTAAGTTTCGCCTGCAAGCTCCTCTTTGCCCGCCTGTTTAGGAGTGCAACCGGTATACTTTTTTGCCTCTCTTTGAATGTTTAGTGCTTTGTGATAAGTGTCAAAAGCCTTTTCCATAGGGTTCCAACGAGAAGAAGCGTAAGGATTGTCAAGATCGTAAATTTGAACGTCATATCCTTCTTCCATAAGAGCACGTGCGTGCTTTTCATAAAGCTCGCCTTTTGGGTCGGCTATCACAAGTGAAGGCTTTTCAGCCGTATGTGCGTAAATTCGAATTGCAGGATCAATCAACATGGTTGTTTTACCAGTTCCCGTTGTTCCAATTACAAGTGCATGCATTTCGTCTTTCATGGTGACTTCATATCTGCCACTAACTTTTTCATTTCTTAAAATGGTTCCTGTATGTTTTAGCGCTGGCAAAGAAGACCACGTTTGGTTTATCAAAAACTTGTCTGCTAAAATTTGATCGTGAGTCATAAATGCAGAATCATAGTGCAGTGAATATTCCTGCCCCGCCGCTGTTTTACCAGTCTTTGCAACGTCTACATGCTTTTTTCTAGGATTCATATAAATTCCAAAGCAAATACCAGCGGCTGCCCCTACTCCCAGTGCAATCCACGTTGTATTGCTGGTCAATAGATTGATATTCCATGCGCCTGCTTGTGCGTATGCGATTCCAACGCCCACGCCATAACCAAGTATCAGGCCTACAACTGTCCAAATAAGAATACTTTTTAAAACTTTATTCATCTATACCCTCTCGTTGAGATTATAGCATATTACTTTGGATTTTAAAAATGTTCTAATCAAAATTTTCAAAAATTACGCTGTTTTTTATTACCAAACAACATTAAAGCATAATAATGCTTGAAAAATCTTTATAAAATGTATATAATTTTATCGTGTTTTACTTTTTTGCACAATGGCCACTAGCCAAAACTATTTGCTCTCGTGGCCGTGCGGATATCTATTTGCTCTCGTGGTGTAATGGATAGCACAATGGTCTTCGGAACCATTTGTTCGGGTTCGAATCCTGACGGGAGCACCAAAAAATTATTGACTTTGAAGTTTTGCCAAAAACATATTTAATTTTTTACGATGTTTAAATTGATAAAGCTTGCTTTGTTTTATAATTTTAAAAAAATATTGCATCTTATTTGTATGTTTCTGCAAATCTCTTTTCAGTCTGTTTTTTAATGAATTGAAACTTGATGTCCCTTTGATAATCATTGGAAAATCTTTTATAGTGTCAAAATCAATAAGTGTAAAAATTTGTAGACCCTCAATAATATAAATCTGCTGCTTATCACAATTTTTTAAAAAATACTCAAAAAATAAGTTGATGTATTTTTTTAAAACCTCATGTTTATCCTCACATTTTACATCATTCCACTTATTTTCAACATAAGGAACAATTTCAAAATGTGTTTTTAAAAAATCATCCAACAGGTGTTTGAATTCTGGTGAGGTATGTTTACTATGTATTAACCATTCTGGTTGAAAAATTTTGGCATCATATTGTGCTGCAAGTTGTTTAGAAAGCCAACTTTTCCCGCTTCCAGATAACCCTGTTACTAAAAGCATGTTGCATTCATTGGGAAATTTTTCAAAGTTGATTTTAATATCATCAACATTTTTAATGAGTTTTATCGCCATGTTTACATTTTAACATACATACTAAAAAATTAAAAGCATTGCAAACTAAAATTTATTATAAATTTAGGGAATTGTTAAGTGATGGCTTTTTTATTAAAATCATTTTAAAAGGGTTTAAAGCCTCCTTTGTTTTCAAGGTGCTTTTAAACAATTTGCGTTTCTTTTGACGGCTTAAAATCAATTTGTTTAACTTTATCACATGTTTCTCTGCCAGCAATGAAATGAAGGTTGTAAGGTGCGGCTTTTCATAAGGCTTTAAATAGTTTATGCCAAGCGCATCGTTTACTTTTAAGAGGTCTCCATTAAAATAAACCACATCCAAAGCATGTCTGCAAGCTTTTTCTATATTGGCTGGTTTCGTGTTATAAAAATTTGCAATTTTTGTAAAAACATTGCAATTAACTGCTGCCAAATCTTTGTAATCATGCGCTGTAAAAAATATCGCATGGCAAAGATACATAAATGATTTGGAATTTTTATCAAATCCAATATATGCCAAATCTGAGGCAATGCTGTTTAGACATTTCATATCTAAACTGTTTTTACAAACCCTGTTCATTTTATTCTCCGAAAACTCTCTAATAATAAATCAAACGACAAGAATTACCAAACAAACTGACATGGCAATTTTGTCGAATTTTGCGTTGTTTTAATTGCAAAAGTCGCTTGTCTTTTATATCAAAAATTGATACAATATTAATATGATAATAAAGCAAGCCAAATATTTAACAAGCGTGGTTGAAAAAGACAAACTGCTCTCTGACAATGTCAGTGAGTTTGCTTTTGTCGGCAGAAGTAATGTTGGAAAAAGCAGCTTGATAAACAACCTCACAAACAAAAAAAATCTTGCAAAAACCTCCTCAAATCCAGGGCTAACCAAAATGATAAACTACTTCGACATCAACGATGGAGAATTTAGATTTGTTGACCTCCCCGGCTATGGATATCACAAAGCAGGCAAGAAAAACGAGCAGATGTGGGCTAAACTGATTGAAGAATATCTTTTAAACAGCGAATGTCTGAAAACCGTCTTCTTTTTGCTTGATTGCCGCATTCTGCCAACCGAGCTTGACAAGATTATGCTTAAATTTCTCATCCAAACAGGCAGAAATTTTATGATCATCGCAACAAAAGCCGACAAACTTTCAAAATCAAAACAATATCTCGCAAAAAAACAAATTGCTCAAACGCTGGGCATTAGCGAAGAAGCAATCATTTTGCATAGCAGCCAAACAAATCAAGGCCGTGAAAACATTTTAAGCTATATTGAAAATACAATTTAATAAAAATTTGGCCAAAGCCTATAATATATGTATGCAATCCAAATCCGCCAAATTTTGCAAAAAGGTTTTAAGAAGTTTGATTGTGCTTGCCACAATCGGGCTTTTTCTTTTGTTGGTATATTACATTTTGGTCTGGACGGGACTTTGGGAAAGCTTAAATTCGGTGGAAAAACTTAAAATTTTAATTGCTGATTTAGGTTTTTGGGGACGAATCACATTTGTTCTCTTGCAATTTTTGCAAGTCACGATCATCCCAATCCCTTCAACCATACTGACAGTTGGCGGAGCAATAATATTCGGCCCGCTGCAAGGCAGCCTTTTAAGTTTGTCGGGAATATTGCTTGGCAGCATTTTTGCTTTTTATCTCGGCAGAAAGTTTGGCAGAAGGCTGGTTTGCTTTATGGTTGGCGAGCAGTCACAAAAAAAATGGGTTAAGTTTCTTTCACGTGCAAAATACACCTTTTTTGTTATGATGCTTCTTCCCATCTTTCCTGACGATGTGTTGTGCTTGGTGGCAGGCCTAACAAATATGTCTTGGGCGTTTTTTGTCACGACCAATTTAATTTGCCGCCCCGTTGGCATCTTTGCGACATCCTATTTAGGCAGCGGAGAACTAATCCCCTATCATGGCTGGGGGCTGATCGTGTGGGCAGTCATACTTGTCGCAGCAATCGTAGTTATGTGGCTGGTTACAAAATATGAGCAAAATATCGAAAACTTTATGTTAACAACCTTTAAAAAGCATAAAAAAAGCTAATTTTTTTGTTCATCAACATAGACTTTGCTGTTAGCGACGCTCCAAGACATGTGCTAACCTCTATTAAAGCGGCGCCTTTCATCAATAATTAACAATTTTTACACTATTTTTTAATAAAAAATTAAAAAAAATAACAAAAAAAAAGACGAAATTATTCGTCTTTTTTTTCTTCGCCCTCTTCTTGTGGTTTTGCTTTTAAACTTTCTTTTAATGCTTTTTTATCAAACTTATGACTTGGATCTTTTGGTTTCAGCAGCCTTTGAGCAATTTCAAATCTGCTTTCTTTATACAGCAAAAGCTCCTTGCATTTTCTTTCTATGGCACTTAAAACCTCGTTCGCCTCTTTTTTGAACGACTCCTCGCCCGGCAAGGTTACAGTGGCGCCTCGACACTTGACCTTTCTGCCAGAAACCAAATCCTTGTAAACCACCTTCTCAAACACCAACATGCCTTTCATGCCAGATCCGCTTGTCAAATTATATAAATTGCCTTTTATTTTTATTTCATATTTTGGTATCGTCTGCTTTACAACCTCCACCAAATCGATGGTAAAAATATTCGAAAAGGCATTATTTATCGCCGAGGCAATTTGCAGAGGAAAATCCTTAGGGCTTTCATAGCCATTACAATCAGACAAATAAAATTTTTGACTTGGTTTTCTCAGTTCGGTTGGCAAATAAGAAATTTTTCGCACTTTGAAAAACACCCTGTCTTCTTCATATTGCTTGCTTAAAACCAAGCCGACACCAGCAAGAAGATTGTTTGGCGTGTCATAAATAATCTCTTTGCCTTTAAGTTTTCTTTCAAAATAAATCCTATAAAAAGCAAGCTCTCTGTCTAACTTTTCGACAATTTGCTTTTCATTGTTTCTGATCATATCATAATGGACTTTAACGCCCGGTATTTGTTTTGGCATTTTTAACTCCTATAAAATTATCTTACACATTTTTATTAAAAAAAGCAAATGTTTGAAAGAAAATCAAATTGTCAATAATTTTAACGGAGGCGAATATGGTAGAATTTTCAGAAAGTAAAACAAAAGAAAATTTGGCAAGAGCATTTGCAGCTGAATGTCAGGACGGAGCAAGATATCAATTTATTGTAAAGGACGCAAAGCAAAATCAGATGAATTATATTTCCACAATTTTAAAAATGCTTGCAAAAAACGAGATGGCACATGCCAAGATGTTTTATCAGCACATCATCGACAACCTGCAAAGCAAAAATGGAAATATAAACATTGAAGCAGGCTATCCTTTTAAGCCGTCAGAGCTCAAAACTTCCTTAAAAGAGGCGGCTTTGGTTGAAGAATATGAAGCCGAAAACATCTATCCATCTTTTGCAAAAATCGCCAAAGATGAAGGTTTTGGGCAGATAGCAAAAACGTTTCAAAAGGTTGCGGAAGTTGAAAAAGTGCACGCACAAAAACTTGCTGCGCTTGGCGAAATGTTTGCCAAGAAATCGCTGTATAAATCAGCCAACCCGAAGCAATACGAATGCTCCAACTGCGGTCACCGAGAATACAAAAAGGAGGCATGGAAAACCTGCCCGCTGTGCAACTATCCGCAAGGCTATGTGATAATCAACTTTGAAGAATAAAAAAACCTCTTTAAAAGAGGTTTTTTTTCTTAGTTAAAGATATCTTTAAAACTGTTTCCGAATTTGAAAGCAGGAGCTTTTGAAGCCTTGATTTGAACTTTTTGTTTTGTCATAGGATTAATTCCCACTCTTGCAGGTTTCTTTTTAACTTCATAAGTGCCGAAACCAGCGATAGCGATTTTTTCTCCTTTCTTAAGTGTGTCAACGATTGTTGCCACCATAGCCTCAAAAGCAATTCCAGCATCTTTTTGTGTGAAATTAGCCTTTTCAGCGAATGCTTTAATAAATTCAGATTTGTTCATATTTTCTTCTCCCTTTTTTAAAATTTGCATTATCATGCTAAAAAAATGATAACACAATTTGCCTTTAAAACAAAACGATTTTAACCATTTTCGGCAAATTTTAAACATTCGCAAGCAAAAAATGCCCTAAAATAGGGCATTTTTGTGTTATCTGCTGAAATAGTTTTCAAGTTTGTTCCAATAAAAGGCAGAAAGTGCGCTTATCTTTGCACCCAAGAGGTTGCCCTCATCATCGCCCACGCCTTTAAGAATTATTTCTGCAACCCCTTCAACCTTTGCGATTTTAGCCGTTCCTCTTGCACGAGAATCAGAAGATCGCCCACGATTGTCGCCTAGATAAAAGATTTCATAATCTGGCACTTGGAAAAACAGCACGCCGTCAACCTCTTCAACGGTGTAAGCTCCACCGCTCAAAAATCTTTCAAAAAACGCTTTTTCATATTCTTGATTGTTGTAAGTTATAACCGAATCATACACTGAATCTGGCCCATAAGTCCAACCCTCATAGTCTTTGACATAATCTTCATTGAGGCAATAGATTTCTTGCGTCTGCCAGTTTAATGTAAACACGTGAAAATATCCATCTGCGGCTTTTTTAATCGTCAGCCAGTCGCCGCCAAGCCCTATCGCCCTTTTAATAAGCTTCATTTCGGTTTTTGTCGTGCCGGAAGTTTTGTAGTCGTTTATAACGATGATGTCAAAGCGCTCGGGCTGCTTATTCTTATTTATATAAACCAAGTCTTCAACCTCATCTTCCGAAGTGATCCCAGGGTTTAGGGTGTTTTGCATGCTTGTGCCTTCCACCTTTGAAAGGATATATGTGTTTCTAAAATAGATATACCAAGAGATATAAATTGCAAAAAGAATAAAATAAACAAGAAAAATATAAAAGATAATCTTTGGAAACTTTTTTATCTCTCTATCCATATATTCCGCCTGCTTAGGCGTCTGCTTTTTTCTTTTAAAACTAAAGTTCACTTCTCTCCTTTCTTATTGAAAACCTGCAACCGCAATAGTTTTGACGATATAGGTTGTATTCTTTGGAAAGTTTGATGCTGTCGAGATAGCCATCTTGCTTTTTAAAGTTTTCTGGCAAAAACTCCACCCCTTCTTGCCTCGCAACTTTTTCGCCAATTTCGTTTATGACTTTGGTGTTTTTATGCGGACTGACGGAAAGCGTTGTGGCAAACAAATCGCATCCATATTGCTTTGCCGCCTTTGCAGTCTGGCGCAGGCGCATTTCAAAGCATATGCTGCATCTTTCTCCGCCCTCTTTATCGCACTCATGCCCTTTTGCGAGTTTTAAAAACTCACCTTCATCATACTTTCCTTCCAGAACTTCAATTCCCTTTAGTTTAGCATATCTTTTTTGTTCTTCCAAACGCTTTTGATATTCTGCAAAAGGAAAAATATTGGGATTAAAATAGATAATTGTCAAATCATATTTATCCTGCAAAACTTTTATAACATGCGTCGAGCATGGTCCACAACAACTATGTAACATTAATTTTCTCATTTGTTTTTCCTCATAATCTCCACCATATCGCCAAGCACGGGATTTTTTTGAGCATAGTCCTTAAAATCCTTGCCGTTTTCATTAAGAAAACTGATAAGCACATACAGCTTTTCTTTTTCTATCACGCCTTGCGCAAAAAGTGAGTTTTGCAAGCCCTCTATTATATATATAGGATAGGACTTCTCGCCAAGTTTGATATTAAACTTTTTTTTCATGCTTAAATTGTTTGTGATTTTGCCATAGTCATGAATCATCACGTCAAGCCCAGCACTACCTAAATGTTGTTGCGCTTCAAAAAGCGAAAGCACCGCTCCAGACGGCGAAAGAATGTTTGCGACAAAGTTTAAGCCTTGGTCGTTTTTTAAAACATACTCTTCTTTTAGCCAACTAAACCCGTTTGGCAATTCAAAATTTTTCATGCTAGAATTTTAGCATCATTGATCACAAAAGTCAATCATAAATACTCCACGGCATACATCATAACGTCGCTGACAGATTTTTCTTGCAAAGAATAGAGCAATATTTTCCCCTCCCTTCGATAGCTGACAAGCCCTTGATCCTTTAAAATTTTAAGCTGATGCGAAACTGTCGTTTGATTGATGTTTAACAGGTTTGAAATATCGCCTACGCACATATCGCAAATTGATAGGCAGGAAATAATTTTAAGCCTTGTAAAATCTGAAAAGTTTTGAAAATAATCAGCCAGTTTATTTATTTCACTGTCATTTGGCAAAAAACCAAGAATTTCATTCTTGCGTCTTTGCGACAACATTAAAAATTCAGGCATAAAAACTCCTTTTAGTGTCAATTTTTAAACTAAGTTCATATATATTTCCGTAACAAAAATATTAAAGCATTGCTAAGAGCGTTTCTCAAAATATAATTTTGCCGCAAACTTTGATTTTTTGCAGAAAAACAATTTTATTTGTAGAAAAGGAGGTTTTATGAACTCACAAGATATCTTGTTGGTGCTTCTGCTTTCAATCTTCTCAAATGCTAACGACATAAATTTAAACACCAACACCAATTTCCTGCTGCTGTTGCTGCTTGCGCTTTCAAACAATAATAACGGCGGTTTTTGTGGCGGTTGCGCAAACACCTGCTCAGGCACTTGTTCAGGCCAAATTTTCTAAACCTCTCGCTTTGCACACATCAAGCGCAATGTTTGCCGCTGGCGGCAAACGCCTTGGCTTTCAGCCAAGGCAAAACTTTTCAAAAGAAAAGTTTTTTGCGCTTGATTTTTTTTCGAAATAGCATTTATTGCCCCGATAAAAAAAGAAGAAAAAATTTTTTTATATTTTTTTTAAAAAATATGTAAAATCATTTGGTGATTATTTTTTTTTATGCTAAGATAAATTTGTAAATAAGATTTGAATATAAAATCTTTTTTTACAAATATTAAAAAAAAGCATTTTTGCCAAACTTTATCCTATTCAAACATAAGCGGAGAAGAGGAGTGGAGGCAAGGTGCTAAGTGGAGGTTATTCTTATGTTAAATTTCATTTCTCAATTAGGTTATAATTGGCACGAGACGTTTGATGAAACTAGCTTTGAATGGGTTGCTGAGCTTTTTGATTACTTAGGGCCTATCCTTTACGCAATCATGGCTGTTGTGGCTGCTGCTGGTGCAGTATACGCCATTGTGCTTGGTGTAAACTTGGCAAGAGCGGAAGATCAATCTAAACGTGACGAAGCTAAAAAACGTTTAATCACAACGCTTATTGCTATTGCAATCACAGTTGCGCTGGTAATCTTCTTCAACGAACTGTTCCCAATGATTTTGGATGCATTTAAACCTGAAGATCTTGATCTTCCAAATGAATCTGGATTTATTAAATCATTTAACATATAACATATAAAAAAGGAACGACCCTTTCGGGTCGTTTTTTTATGCGCGCGCCTTCCTATTAGCACCTTGCCTCCACTCCTCTTCTCCGCTTATGTTTTTGTAGAGTTTTGGTGGTTTTGGTTGAAATTTTCTTATGATTATGGTATAATTGAAAAGATTTTGGAGACGTACCGAAGTGGTCGTACCGGGCTTGACTCGAAATCAAGTTGTCCGCTAACCCGGGCACGTGGGTTCGAATCCCACCGTCTCCGCCATTAATTCTTTTAACGTACCAAATGATCTTTGGTACGTTTTTTATTTTTAAAATCAATGTTTATATTAAAACTATATATTTTACAAATAATTTCAGTATTTGTTTTAATAATTTTACAAAAAATAATTTTTTATTACTTTAAAAATAAAAAATAAATTTAATTTTATTATGACAATAAAAAAAGAGGTTCCCCCTCTTTTTTATACAGTTGTTATATTTATTATTATATTCATTATATAATTTTCATCACCCTTTACTGTTATAGAATAATTCCCTTCAATTGCAGATATAAGTTCTCCATTTACCAAGACTTCTATATCATACTGCTCTTCGCTATCTATTAATGACAAAGAAATTACTGCTTGTTCGTTATAATTACAATCGTATACAAAATATTGACCAAATTTATATACATTTTCATTATTTACTTTTAATGTTGATAAAAGTGATTTGTCATTAACTTCAAATTTTAAAGCCACTTTAGTTAACGTTTCAACCAAAGTTAATTTTTCAATATATTTAAAATCATTATTAACTTTTGGGGTAATATTATAAGTCAAAGTTGTTCCAGAAATAGAATTTTCAATTTTATAATTAGTTTCATTAGTTGTTTCAATTGTTACTTGATTAAGATATCCTTCGTTTTGGTTAAAATTGAGTTGAATAGTTTGATAATCTTTACTGTATATTGTCAGCATATTATCTTCGAAAACTACTTTGGAAGGATCATTAGCATTTGTTATTGTAATACCTTGATCAACTGTAATAACTTTAGGATTAACCGTAAACTGATCATTTTCTATCCCTTCATAAGAAATCGAGTAATTTGTTTTTATAATATTATCTATAAATTCTATAGTTTTTAAAGTATTGTTGTTCACGCAATCAAACTGATAATTGCCATTCGTATAAGTGTTCCCGTCGATTGTTAATTTTTCCTTGTCATTAACAAGACCATCTATAGCTAAATTATTGTCATATACATTGCTACCCGTATATGTCAAAGTAAGTGGTGCTTGATTTATAGTCATTTCCAAATTCAAATAGTCAATTTTGTTATTATCTACATAGTATCTTGTAGAATGTAAGAAAATTCCACTTTCAATATCAGGGTGATCTAATGAGCAAGTTGCTTTTTTCCCACCATTAGTAATAGTAGAATTTACATTATTTGTATAACTAACAGTAAATCCATCAGTAATAATTTGGTCGTTAACCTTAAAAATCGCACCATGAGCAAATCCATTATAAATTACTTCACTGTATTGAAATCCAAAGCTTGCATTTTCTATTTTAGTTCCATCAAGAATAGATATGGTATCCATTCCAACAGAAGCTGCTGTGTTAAATTTGTCAAGTGTCACACTGCTAGAAAGTTGCAAATAGGTATTAAAAGTAGTTGCACTTTCAGTTTGACTAATAGAAT
>CALWTN010000066.1 GCA_944384475.1 uncultured Clostridia bacterium | reverse complement strand
AAACTTTATCTGACCCAACACGCACTTTTCTATACAGTTCCAAATTCGCCAAAACTCGCCATTTCAAGGTTGTTTTAATCAAATTTTTGTGATTTTTAGGGTTTACTGCTCTCATTTGCTCCATCGTCTAATTTTTACTATTGTGCAATTTTCGTTTTTAGCCCTCAAACACCTTTATTTTAGGCTATAAACAGCATAGGGTGTAGAACCTTATTAAAAAGGTTGATTATTTTGGTAAGGCGGAGGTCACGGGTCCGATTCCCGTCAGCAGCTCCATGAACAAAAGTCGCTAAATCAAAAATTAGCGACTTTTTCTTTTTGATTTAGAGAACACTATCCTCGTCAAAAAAACAATAGGCGTCAATTTTAACTGCCGCAGGTGCCAACTTTTTGCATAAAAAAGACCAAAAATTGATAACTTCAACTTTCGGTCTAAAACTATCTAAAACTTCCCAAAACTGCTCCCGCAGGTGTCAGTAGGTGTCAAGATTTATATCCAAAATGAATTATTCACAACATAAAAGCAGCAAATGACACTTCATTCCATATATCTTTTAAAAGTTTGCCATTAATATTTGCATTATTCTCAAATTCTTCTCTTGTTTTATATTGATACTCAATAAATTCACATTCCATGCAAATTGGAAACTCGTTGATGATCGGTGCATCGACAAGCTTGGATTTTGTGGCAGTATGTCCACTTTTTTCAAATTTGTCGGCCACAAAGTTTGCCGAAACCACTCCAAAATAATCCGCCTCCTTGACATGGTTGGCATCAGCAATGGGTTGCAATCATCAGCACAGGCATTGGAAAAATTGCCTCTGTCACTTTTATATTTTTCTTCATACTCACCCACCATTAATTTTTATAAATCCACTCTAAGATATGTTCCTGCTCCATTTATGCCACTCACAGTCTGCCCATCTTTTTGCCAAGTCCCATAATCAGGAAGCTCTTGAAAATACGAACCTTCCTCCACAACTATTTTCGTCAAAGACTGCAAATTCCCATATCCAAAGATGTTTGGCACCTCTGTTACATCTGCGCCTATGACCAATGTGTCAATGTTGTTGGCTCCGATCGCACCAAAGGCCATTTCAACGTTTCCAAGCAAAATGATTTGTTTCAAATTTTCACAAGCCGAAAACACATTATACTCAATTTTTTCAACTGTTTTTGGAATGATAACAGAGGTCAATCCGCTTCCGCTAAAAACTGAATTGCTTAACACTGTTAGCCCTGCTGGTATATCAATTGAAGTCAAGTTTGAACAATTATAAAATGCAGAGTGATCAATGCTTGAAATGCTGTCTGGCAAATAAATATACTCCAAATTTGTGCAGCTGCTAAAACAATGATTTCCTATTCTTTCCACTCCTTCTGGAAGTTTAAGTCTGGTCAATCCTTCACAATTTGCAAACGCACTCTCCTCTATCGCTTTCAAATTTGAAGGAAACACGATGCTTTCTATTCCAGATGCTTCAAATGTTCCAATTTCAATAGTTTCAAGACTCTCTGGCAAAACAACACTTTTTACATTCTCACAGCCATAAAAAGCATAGAAGCCAAGCTCTTGCAATGTCGACGGCAGGTTGATCCCACCCAGATTTGAACAATTTCGAAAGGCGTTGTTTGAGATGCTTTCAAGCGAATTCGGCAAAATAATTGATGTCAATTGCCTGCATTCCTCAAAGGCAGATTCTCCGATGCTGATCAAATTGCTGTCAGATGCGTCAACCACTTTCAGTTGTGAATTTCTGAAAGCAGAAGTTCCAATATATTTGACATTTTCAGGAATTTTAAACTCTGTCGCAGGGTTTGCTGGTGCATAACCGGCAATCGTTTCTCCATCTGTGATTATCGCTCTGTTGTCATAAATTTGATAATAGGAATTGCCTTCTCCTTCCAAATATTTGATGTCATAAGAATTAGAAAAAACCGAGCTTCCGAATTTGTAAATTGTGTTTGGCAATTTTACTGTTTCAATATCGTGATAAATCCAAAAAGCACTGTCGGCCACTGAGTAAACTTGATAGTATGTCTCGCCATCACTTACGCTTGCTGGAATTTCAAAAACATCAGTTGACCCCACACCATAAGTTGCTGTAACCTCCGCCAACTTGGTCTCCTTATATAAAGTGTATCTTAGATCGCCTGAGTTAAATCTGATTTGCGTTGTTGCATTAAACAAGGCATAGATCGTCCTCGGAGATGAAACTCCAAAAGTAAACTTGTAATTTGGTGATGTGGAGAGAACTTGCATTGTTTTTGGATCTGTTGATGTCGCCCAAGCCAAAAATTCGTTGCCTTCATTTTCAGTTGCCGTCAATGAGATCTCATCACCTATATTGTAGCTCCCACCACCCTGCACGCTGCCAAGCGCAGCAATGTTTGGCAGCACCTGAACTTCTATTCCTTCGGTTGGTGCTTGGTTTGCATTTATAATTTCAATGTTAAGGTTAAATTGAGAGGTTATGTCAGCGTCTGAATTCACAGAAAAAGCAATTTCACACACGCCTGTTTGCGTTGGAGCAAGTTCAAAATAAACATCGTTGGCTTCGAGATAATCCTTTTTTAAAGATATGGACAAATTGTCAACTTGATTTTGATTTTTTACTTTGAACAACAATGCTTCCTCTGCGCTGAGATTTTCAAATTTGAGTTTCAAAACAGCAGAGGCAGATTGTTTAAACGAAAATGATATGTTCTGCCAGCTTTGGCTTTCTGATGAAACTCCACCATCATTCACAACAACGGTTGCCGGGCTTGAATGGCTTTCTGTGTTTTCAAATTCTGCTGAAACAGAAGCGTTGGCCCCGCTGGTTTGAAAATCGATGTTGCCACTGATTTCAAAAACCTTTTCTTTGTTTCCACATGCCGCAACAATAAGCGTCACAAACATCAGAAACGCTATAATTATGGGCACAAAAATTTTTGATTTTAATGCTAACTTTGACATGCTTCCCCCTATTTATTTAATTATAAAAAATAACCGGTGTTATGTCAAACAAAAAGCATGCCTCCTCTGTTGAAGACAACAGCTAGTCGCGCTGGCGAAATCATTGTTTGAGCGTTTGCAAGTGGGCCTTTTGTTGTTTTGTGATTCGCAGGCTCTCCCTTGCTTTTTGAATGGTTTTGTTGTGCACCCACTTGCTTAATGATTTAGATTCAATGAATTTGATCGCATCAGCATACTGCTTTGCAAGGGCCGTTGCAAAATACCAAGCAATCATCAATAAAGCCAAAATTAAAACAAAAATTTGAAGAAGTGATGTCATAACTCCACCAACACCTAAACTCCACAAATCCATAGTTCTATATCCGCTTAAATTTAAAGAAAAATTATTAGGCCCTGATGAAACAATAGAATCATTGTAAGTGTAGCCATAAACATAAGTTAAGTATGGTGTTGCCAGCAATATCAAAGTAAACAATCCCAAACCTGCACAGAATATGTAACCAAGACTTTTCAAAATCTTTTCTTTCATATTCCCCTAAAACTTAATTTTTAATAATTGATAAAAATTGTTATTGTTTATAATTATGAAAATAAAACATTTTTTGTTAGTTGTTTTTTTCTTAAAATTATTATAGCATAAATATTTAAAAGAAAAAAAAGCGCAAAATTTTTGCGTTTTTTTATTTTCTCATCTTGTCAACAATGTTGTCTATTGCAATAACAAGAGCAATCAAAAATGGTATGTCTTCTTCCTTTGCCTCTAATTCAAAACTATCCAAAATTGTGAAAGCTTGTCTTCTTATTGTGCCAATTACTTCACCATTTCTGATAATGCTTGATGTAAATGACAAAAAACTTCCTTCAACTTTAATTTCATCTTGATAGCCTGTCACAAAAAACTCAGGTTTAAAATTAAAGAATTTATCTTTAACTCTTGCAATTTTATTTTTATTTGCATCATAAACATATGCGCTATGAACAAACCAGTTAAACCATTTGTTTCTAACTGTGTATAAAACATTGCCTTGCATATCACAAACGCGTTTTTT
>CALWTN010000065.1 GCA_944384475.1 uncultured Clostridia bacterium | reverse complement strand
CTGTGTAGTGTCCATTAAAATCTCCTTCAAACTTCGTTTGCAATATTTTACATTAAATAAACTTTTATATTGAAATTATATCATAATTTGAGAATATTTACAAAGTTAATACAGATTATTTTTACGAAATAATCAAAAATAGCAATCTGTTGTTAACATAGTGCCAAAATCATTATCTTTCCTTGTCGGCGCAAAAACTTTTTTAAAAGGTGCAAATTTTGATATAAAAAAATTTTAATTATGATATAATTTCAAGTAGAGTGTAAAAGTGAGGAATTATGAAAATTAAATTTTCAAGCGATTCAACGTGCGATATGCCAAAACATTTTATTGATGAATTTGATGTTTCTATTATTCCGCTTGTTGTGTCTTTGGGCGATAAGGATTATTTGGATGGAATAAACATCAAGCCTGATGACCTGTATGCTTTTGTAACGCAAACTGGCGAGTTGCCTAAAACCGCAGCTAGAAGTGCAGAGGCGTATAAAGAATATTTTTTAAAACTACTTAAAAAATGCGATATCGTTGTTCATTGCGGCATTGGCGCAAAACTTTCTGCGTGCTACAACAACGCTTGCTTAGCAGCAAAAGAAATTGGAGAAGATAAAGTCATCGTCATCGACAGCGGTGCGCTTTCAACAGGCACTTCGCTTGTGATTTTAAGCGGCGCAAGTGCATACAGGGCGGGGGCTGGTTTAGATGAAGTTGTGGAGAATATGAAAAACGCAGCCGAGCATGTTCAGTCGTCTTTTATTGTCGACAGGCTTGACTATCTGCACAAGGGCGGCAGAGTTTCTAGGTTCACTTTTTCAGTTGCAACTTTTCTAAGAATCAAACCGCGTCTTGAAGTTGTGGATGGGCTTTTAATCAACACAGGCAAAGAGATGGGGCCTTACAAGTCGGTTGTGATAAAATATGTGGATTCAATTTTGAAAAAATATAATAATCCGCGCAAAGATTTATGTCTTGTGACATTTACAAAACTTGATGAAAAAATCATTCAAAGCGTGGTTGACTATGTTAAAAGCAAAAACATTTTCGACCATGTTGAAACAGCTTTGGCTGGCAGCGTAATCACCAGCCATTGTGGCGAAGGAACGCTTGGAATTTTGTATATAAATGACGGCAAAAATTAAACAAGATTTTTAAAAATGGGCATTGACTAATGCCTGTTTTTTTATTATAATATCATTGGTTAGGAGATGTTATGAAATCAGAAAGATTATTAGAGAAAAAATTTGCAAATTCTTCTCATTGTGCTTACAAAGTTTTAGAAGCAACCGAAGATGTCGTGCTAGAAAGATAAAAAGGCAAACAGCCTTTTTTTCTTTGTCATAAAAAATTTTTATGCTACAATATATGCGAGGTGAAATATGGATTGTATTTTTTGTAAAATAGTTAAAGGTGAAATTCCTTGCTATAAAATTTATGAAGATGATGACGTTTTGGCTATGCTCGACATCGCTGCTGATGTGGAAGGGCACACATTGGTGTTGCCAAAATTGCACGCTGCCGATTTGGATGAATGTGACGAGCAAACATATAAAAAAGTTATGCTTGCTTCAAAAAAGATTGCCAATCACTTTTTGTCGCAGGGCTTTGATGGCGTGAACATGGTTGTAAATTGTAAGAGTGCGGCGGGGCAAGAAGTGCCACATTTGCACGTTCATCTTTTCCCAAGAAAAAATGGAGACAATGTTAAAATTAAAGTCGACCATCCGCAAATCAAATTAAATCTTGAAGATGTTGCCAAAAAGTTGAGGTTAAACTAATTTGAAAAATGTGACTTTATACACTGACGGGGCTTGCTCGGGCAACCCTGGCAAGGGCGGCTGGGCGGCTATCTTGCAAAGCGAAGGGCGAGAGAAGGTGCTTTCTGGCGGTGAAGATAACACCACCAACAACCGCATGGAGCTTATGGGAGTGATCAGCGGGCTGGAAGCTCTTAAATTTTCTTGCGAAGTTGATATTTACAGCGATTCAGCATATGTGGTGAACGCTTTTTTGCAGGATTGGATTAGCTATTGGCTGATGAGCGGCTGGAAGACCAAGGGCAAAAAGCCAGTGCAGAATGTTGAGCTGTGGCAAAGGCTTATTGATGTGACGCGTAAGCATAAAATAACATGGCACAAAGTTAAAGGCCATGCAGACAATCAGTTAAACAACAGATGTGATATGCTGGCAAGAAGCGAGATTGATAAATTAAACTAGGGGTGGAAAAACTTTTCAAGCCCCTTTTTAGGGCTTGAAAAAAGCCATGCCTTGCGGCATGGCAAAATCGCAAAGCGATTTCTTTTCCCGCCTAGTCGGTGTTCACCAAATTTTCATACACGAACTCATATACATTTGGTGCTTGACGCTTCCACTTTTTATCTGCCTCAATCGCACTTTGTCTTGACGGAGCTTTGATTTTAATTTCAAACATAGGCGATGCAATCATCGGCTCGTAAATTCTAAGCGTAACGGTGTAAGAGCCGTCTTCATTCTTAACGTAGTTTGATGTATATTCTTGCGAGGTTTTAACAGAGAGTTTGTTGTTTTTAACATATTCGGTGATTTTTTCTCTAAGCTCGTAAGGAACTCTGTTGTAAAGTTGAGCAAGACACTCTCTTCCTGCGTAGGTTATTGAATACAGCTCGTCATTTTCTGCATTTTCAGTTTTATAAATAAATCCGCTTTCGTTTAATTCTGCGATGATAGAAACACAGTCCATATAACTGATCCAATCATTTTCAATGCTGCAAATGTCGAGGATTGAGTTTTTTGTGAGAGAAATTTCCATTTTTTCCATAAAAAAAAGCAAAGTCAGTTTTAATCTTACTTTTTCTTCGTTGTTAATTTCGTTTGAGATAATATTTTCCATGCCTAAATAATAGCAGTTTTTTTATAATATTGCAAATTTTTTATTGTTTTTTTTGTGCTATATGATAAAATATAATAGAGGAAAATATGAAAACGATTGATGAAGCATTAAATTTGATAGAGTTGTGCGATGAATTGATGTCTACTAAAATTTTGTTCGTGGACAAAAAAATCGACAAAATTTTAGAAGCCATTGCAACTTCGCCAGCGGTCTATGAACTTTTGTCTGAATGCATGGGGCAGTTTAATAAGGATAAAGAATTTGACAAAGCGTTTGTAAAAGACTCAACTGGCAAAAAGATTTTCAATATGCCAAAAGAAGAGTATAAAGTTTTGGCATTGGTTTTTTGTTTGCTTGTGGATATTGGTAATGGAAAAATCAAGTTCGATGAACTTATTTCTGAGTATTTTTCAGATGAAAATGGCAAATTGGATACCAATGCATTTATGAGCAGGGTTATCAAACCTTTTAGAGATTTAATTGCTGACGCTTTCCAAATTGAAGAAGAAAAGTCAGAAACAATGCAAGAACTTACGCCAGAAAAGCTGGAAGAACTCACTCCTGAGCAAAGGCTTAAAATTGTTCCGTTTCCGATTGAACGTTCTTCAAACTATCTTAAAGACCCAAGTGGCGTTTGCCAAACTTTTATTCTTGCAAAAGACACCGCCATCGAAATGGTTGAAAGGCTTAGCGAAGAAAGAAGCAGCGAATTGGTTGAAGACGTCAACTTTATGCTTCATTGCGTGATTATCGCTTGTATGGAACAAGATTTCGACTTACTAAACGGCTTGGTGTGCGGGCTTAAATATGCTTGCAGACCAATCAAACCACTTAGATACCTGATGCGTGAATTGGAAGAAATTGTCAAAGCGCAAATTAAGCACGAGCAATCTAAATAGCAAGCATAATTAGTGCGGTTATTGCCGCAGAAATCAAACCTTGCGAAAGTTTTTGAACTGAGAAAAGCCAAGTTGGCATTCTCAGTTTTTTTAACATTGCCATTGATTGTAAAATAGTGGAAAAACCGCCAAAACTTATTGCAAAACTGCAAATGATCGCCGCTGGATAAAGAGGAAGCGCACTTGCGTCAATACAGCCTCGTGTAAGTTCTATGCAACCTTCAAAAAGTGGCAAAATCGAAGATGGCAACAAATTTAAAAG
>CALWTN010000064.1 GCA_944384475.1 uncultured Clostridia bacterium | reverse complement strand
AGAGCTTATCAAAAATCTTATTGAAGAAGGGCTTGTCGACTATGTGGCAATGGATGTAAAAAATTCGCAAGAACACTATCAAAAAACTGCGGGCGCAATCGTGGATATTGACGCAATAAATCAAAGTGTTGAACTGTTAAAAACAAACGTCGTGCCATACGAGTTTCGCACAACCCTAGTCAGCGGCCATCACACAAACGAAAGTATCGAAGAGATGGGCAGATGGCTGAATGGCAGTGAAAAGATATTTTTGCAATGCTTTAAAGATTCTGGAAGTTGCTTGCAACAGGGCTTGCAAAAGATCACAAAAGACAGGGCGCTGATATTTAAAACAATCTTGCAAAAATACATCAATCAAGTTGAACTTAGAGGCTACTAAAAACGCAGAGATGTTGCTCTGCGTTTTATCTTATCATATATTTGCTTATGCCGCTCACAGGGCGTTTAATTTTCTCTCGTTTCGCTTCGTCAATCTCTTGCTTCGCCTCTTGGTTGAGCTGTTTGATTTGCTCAGCGTCAGTGACGCCAAAGCCTTTTAAATATTCAACGTCTGCAGACGAATTGAATGTTGCTGCCTTAAACACTCTGCCCGTCACAGAAAGCTCCCACGGATTGATTTTGCCTTTTTCATATATGCAAATTTTGCCATTGATTGAAGTTAACCGCTTCTATTGGGCATTGAGTTTTATAGCTGGTTTTCCGCGAATATTCGGTTGATTCGCCGTCAGAAGTTTTGATTGTAAAGCCATAATGCTCGCCGTGGATTTTGCTGCCGGGATCTACTGGCAGCGGGCTTTTGAAGCCGGAATATGAAAAATTTTGATGTCCCCTTGTAAAAGAGAGTTCAACTTCATCTTTAAACTGCTTTGGAAGTTTTGTTTGCATTGTTTTTCTCCATTTATATTTTAAAACATCTGCAAGCGTTTGTCAATATCAAAAAAAACTGCTGTGAAAGCAGTTTAAATTGTTTGAAGATAGCTGCTTGCGCTTGTTGCGGCAATAGCCCCGTCTGCACATGCGGTGGTAAGTTGTCTTACTTTTTTTACACGGCAATCACCTGCAACAAACAATCCTTGCGTTTTGGTTGCCATGTTTTCGTCGCTAATTATGTAGCCGTCTTTTGACAAATCCACCAAATCTGCAAAAACCTTGTTGTTTGGAATCTGCCCTATCGCAACAAAAAGCGCTTTGGTTTTTAAGTTCATCTTTTCGCCATCGGCCTTTTGGAAAACCAAACCTTCAAGTTGATCCTTGCCAATAAGCTCGATGAGTTTTGCGTTGTGCGTAACTTTTATGTTAGGTTTATTTTTTAGTGCATTTACAAGCACCTCATCACCAAAAAATTTGTCAAACAGCGTCACCACATGCACGCTTTTGCAGTATGAAGAAAGCAGTAACGCATACTGCAACGCCGTGTTGGCATCGCCGATAAGCACAACGTCCTCTCCTTCATAGAACGCCCCGTCACAGAGCGCGCAGTAACTTATGCCATGCCCGATTAACTCTTCTTCATTTTCAAGCCCCAACTTTCTATGCTCCACTCCGCACGCAATGATCACCGACTTTGCTTGAAAATTTTCAAACTCACTGTATGCTTCAAAATAGCCCTGTTTTTTTTCAAGCTTTGTTATTTTTGCAAAAGCAAACTCTGCGCCCTTTTGCGTGATTTGTTCAAAAAGTTGATCGGCAAAATCTGAGCCGGCAATCTGCATGATCGTTGGAAAATTTTCCACACGTGGCGACTCTGCAATCTGCCCGCCGATGTTGTTTTGCTCTACGATTGTAACGCTTTTGCCATTTCTAAGTGCATAGAGAGCAGCAGTCATCCCTGCTGCCCCTGCACCGATTATTAAAACATCTTTCATGCTCTCTTTTTCAACCCCTCAACATATCTGTTAATTTCGCTTGCGTTGTCAAAGCGCAAATATGTTTCGCCGTTTGGAACTAAAAGAGTTGGTGCTTTTTTAACGTTATATTTGATTGTCAAATCCTTTTGGTCTTCGGCATCTATTGCAATATATTTAACGCCTGCCGCATCCAAAATTCGCTTTGCCATTTTGCAGTTTGGGCAAGTTTTGGTTGTAAACAGAAGAGGAAGATCTCCGCTCACCTTTGCCTCCGCCTGCTTTTGATCACTATGGCAGCAGCTTTTCTTTTTAAGCACTGAGTGAGAGATGTCGTATGTCACCCTGTCTTTAAACTCCTGAGCCTTTCCGTCGTTCCAGTTTTGAACAGGACGATAGTAGCCTGTGATACGGCTGTAAACTTCGGTTTTTTCACCGCAGTCTGGGCAGGTGTAAACTTCGCCTGTGATATAGCCGTGGTTGCGGCAAACTGAGTAGGTTGGGCTGATTGTGTAGTATGGCAGTTTATAGTTTTCTGCAATCTTTCTAACAAGTTCTGCGGTTGCCTTCCAACTGTCGAGTTTTTGCCCCAAGAAAGCGTGGAAAACCGTGCCCGAGGTGTAAAGCGTTTGAAGATCATCTTGAATGTCAAGCGCTTCAAAAATGTCGGCGGTGTATCCAACTGGAAGGTGTGAAGAGTTGGTGTAGTAAGGCGTTTTGCCCTCGTTTGCTGTGATGATGTCTGGGAAGCGCTCCTTATCATGTTTTGCAAGTCTGTATGACGTGCTTTCAGCAGGAGTTGCCTCCAAGTTGTAAAGATCGCCATATTTTTCTTGATAATCCGAAAGGCGTTCTCTCATGTGATTGAGAACTTTCTTTGTAAAGTCCTGAGCTGATTTTTGTGTCATGTCGGCCCTAACCCATTTTGCGTTTAAGCACGCCTCGTTCATTCCAACAAGCCCGATTGTTGAGAAGTGGTTGTTGAATGTGCCAAGATAGCGCTTTGTGTATGGATACAACCCTGCTTCCAAGAGTTTTGTGATGGTTTCTCTTTTCATTTTAAGTGATCTAGCTGAAAGATCCATAATCTTGTCGAGCCTATCGAAGAACTCGTCTTCTGTGGCAGAAAGATATGCTATCTTAGGCATGTTGATTGTTACAACGCCCACCGAGCCAGTGCTTTCGCCGCTGCCAAAGTAGCCGCCGCTCTTTTTGCGCAATTCCCTCAAATCCAATCTCAAACGGCAGCACATGCTTCTAACATCTGTTGGCTCCATGTCGCTGTTGATGTAGTTTGAGAAGTATGGCGTGCCATATTTGGTTGTCATTTCAAAAAGCAGTTTGTTGTTTTCTGTTTCAGACCAATCAAAATCTTTGGTTATTGAATATGTTGGAATAGGATATTGGAATCCCCTGCCGTTTGCATCGCCCTCAATCATAATTTCAATGAAGGCTTTGTTTACCATATCCATTTCTTTTTTGCAGTCTTTATATTTAAAGTTTTGCTCCTTGCCGCCAACGATTGCTGGAAGCTCAGCCAAGTCAGCAGGAACAACCCAGTCAAGCGTGATGTTTGTAAATGGCGCTTGTGTGCCCCATCTTGATGGAGTGTTAACGCCGTAAACAAACGATTGAATGCACTGCTTAACCTCTTTATATGTTAAATTATCAATCTTGACGAACGGTGCAAGATATGTGTCGAATGAAGAGAACGCCTGAGCGCCCGCCCATTCATTTTGCATGATTCCCAAAAAGTTTACCATCTGATTGCAAAGCGTTGAAAGATGCGATGCTGGCGAAGATGTGATTTTGCCAGGAACGCCACCAAGCCCTTCTTTGATGAGCTGTTTAAGCGACCAGCCTGCGCAGTAGCCTGTGAGCATTGAAACATCGTGAATGTGAATGTCACAATTTTTGTGAGCGTCTGCGATCTCCTTGTCATACACTTCGGTGAGCCAGTAGTTTGCCGTCATTGCACCAGAGTTGGAAAGAATAAGCCCGCCAACCGAATAGGTTACCGTTGAGTTTTCTTTAACACGCCAGTCGGAAAGTTTAAGATACTTGTCGATGGTGTTTTTGTAGTCCATAAGCGTTTCAGAAACATTTCTCATCTTCTCATGGCTTTTTCTGTAGAGAATATAGCACTTTGCAACATTTTCAAATCCGTTGCGCATAAGCACTTTTTCAACGGTGTCTTGAATATCCTCCACGCTTGGCAATTTGTTTTCAAACTTTTCGGTGAGTTCAAGCTCTGTGATTTTTGCAAGCTTGCGTGCATCTCGCACATCCCCTTCGCCCAAAGAAAGCATTGCCTTAACAATTGCGTTCTCGATTTTTGTGATGTCGTAGTCGACAATCCTTCCGTCTCGTTTGATAATTTTGTCCATATTTTCACCCCTTTTAATTTGCCATTGCTAGCATACCCCAACTTTATCACAACACAATATATTGTGTCAAGCGTTTTTCAAATATTACATATATTGTGTTTTTAGTCATTTTTTAGCTATTTTTGCTTTGCCCGATTTTTTGGCTATAACAGTTCTAATTTGATAATGATTGTGCAACTTTTCGGTTTAAAAATTTTTTAAAAATCTTTTTTTCTTCTCAAAAAAACTCCTCTGTTCGATCCAAAAAAAACTTTTTGATTTTTTTAAACTTATGTATTGACTTTATATGTATTATTATATAAAATAAATAACCTAAGGAGTATGTTATGAAAATATTAGCTTATTACACTGGCAATTTGTGCGTTTGCAAATCCACCCCAACGGTAGGCGTTGCTTCAAATGGAGCGTTTCATTATAAAAAATTGGTATCGAAACCTGTTATTGTTGCAGCGGTTGATAATGATTCGGATTTTTTAATTCCTGTTTATCTTTACACAAATTGTGGCGTCGAAGACGGCACGCCGCTTAAAAACAAGGATAAAGTTGCAAGGCTTCGCAAATGCTTATCAGAAAATTTTAACGACCCAAATTTTGTGGTATTAAAAAAATCTTGCGTAGAACAAGTTGGTGATTATTTTGTTGAAATTGACGAAAAAATCACCTCGCAAACCGCTACGCCAGAGCAGCTTGAGCAAATTCAAAAATTTGAGGCTTTGTTAAGACCTTTTGAAAAATCAAGAAGCCTGTAATTTTAATAATTTAAATAATTTTTAATAAAATTAATAAAAAATCGTTATTTTTTGTGTATTTTTGCAAAAATAGCGATTTTTTTGTCTTATAAACACGCTGGTGCATAGAAATATTTTTTTTACACATTTTAACGGCGTAAGGAGGATTTTATGAAAAAAATTATTTTAAAATTATTCTGTTTTTCTTTAATTTTTGCTTGCATTTTTTATGCCACTCTCTCTGCGGCAAGCACTTCAACGTCTTGCGCAGAAAACAATGCCGCCCCTCTCTCGCAACAAACGCTGTCGGCTGAGGGAGAGACTGAGCAATTAGACTCTCTATCGCAAGATGGCGTCACTCAAACTGAGCAGGCGCCTGCAAACGGCCAATCTTCAAATGAAGGGGATTCTCCTAAATCAGTTTTGGTTTATGGCGGAGGAACTGTGACCGCCGTGCCTGATGTCGCCTATGTGGATATCGGTGTAGAAAGTCTCAACTCAGATTTACAGGCCGCCGTTGAAGAAAACGATCAAATAATTGTTAAAGTTATTGATTATTTAAAGCAAAAAGGCGTTTCTGAGGATGATATTAAAACAAAGTATTATTCCATCTATCAAAAACACGATTATTCTGCAAGCGAGCGTTTTCTTGGCTACCAAGTAAGCAGCACTATTGAATTTAAAACAAAAGACTTACAAAATTTAGGCGAGCAAATCAAAGAACTGACGTCTCTTGGGGCGAACCGCCTTGGAGGCATAAGTTTTGATTGCGAAGATATTTCATCATATTATCAACAGGCGCTAAAACTTGCGGTCGAGGATGCTCAAAAAAAGGCAAACGCCCTCTCCTCATCACCATTAAATATAATCAGGATAGTAGAAGAAAATGTTTACACATGCATGCCATACAGGCTTAGCGAAACTTCATTAAACAGCTCCTCTTCAATTATTAAGGGCAGCATGCAAATTCAAGCAAAAATTAAAGTTATTTTTGGATAATTTCGAATATTAATTTTTATCGTGCATAAATATATCAATAGAAATCTTTTGTAAATTCCTTTTGTTTTTACAAAAATGAGTTATAATAACAAAAAAAGGAGAAAATTATGGTAAAAACATTCGATTCGCTTCCAAAGTGGCTGAAAATCGTGCTTGCTCTTCCCTTCCTAGACATTGTTTGGGCAGTATACAGATTGTTCAGAAGTATTGAAAAGAACAATGTTGTTGGAATCGTGCTTGCGGCTTTGTTGATTGTTTTTGGCATACCATTTCTTTGGCTTGTCGACATAATCACGCTTGTTTTGCAAGACAGAGTGCTTTGGATTGATTAAAAAAAGACTTTTTAAAAGTCTTTTTTTTATTTACCAAACTTTTCTAAAAACGCCCTGACGTCTTTTTGCGGCACTTGCAAATCGGTTTTTACATCCTCTTCACCAATTTGAAGCGATATGGCGTATTCTTTTTTAGTTTTTTCTTTTTTTTGAATTTTGACTTTACAATCACAAATCTTTGAAGCAAAAACATCTTTTGGATTGATTAGCAAAACCTCATTTCCATAAAAACAAACAAGCGTATCTTTTACAATGTAAAAAAACTGCGAACCAAAATATCTTTGCTGCTCAAAATCCAGTTTGCTTTTTGAAAAACCCAGCACTTCCATAAGTTTAACATATTCAGCGTTTTGCTCGCACTCTCCTGCAAACTTATATAATTTACAGGGCGCTAACATTTTTTGCAGCAACTCCTCAGCCTGCGCCTTTGTTTTTGCTTCAAAGACGCTTTTAACAATATTGACGTTGTTTTCAATGCTTTTGATGGTTTCGATATTGTGACGTATGCCTTCCCAAGACACCTCTTTTTTTGATGTGTCAGAATAAAACTTTTCACAATCAAACTTTATTTGGTTTTTCTCTAGAAACCTTTTAAGCTTTTCAATTTGTTTGTTGTATTTTGTTATCAGCAGTTCTGTTATCACTGTAGGAGTTTTAAGTTTGTTGCTATAAACAAAATATATTATTAGGCAGACCACCAACAAAACTAAAATCACTATAGAAAAAATCATATCAACCTCTTAAAAAATAAAAGCCCGCATTAAGCGGACTTTAAGTTTAACAAATTAAAACTCTTCATTAAACAATTCAAAGTAAGCCTGTGGATGATTGCAAACTGGGCAAACGATTGGAGCTTCTTTTCCAACGTGAATATGGCCACAATTTCTGCAAATCCAAACCTTTTTGTCCGTTTTTTTGAAAACTTTGCCTTTTTTAACCAATTCTGCCAACTTTTTATATCTTTCTTCATGTCTTTTTTCAATAGCAGCCACACCGGCAAATTTAAAAGCAAGTTCTACAAAACCTTCTTCTTTTGCTTCTCTAGACATTCTTTCATACATTTCCGTCCACTCACCATGTTCGCCAGCTGCGGCATCGAGCAAGTTTTCCAACGTTCCAGGAATATCTCCGTTGTGCAATGCTTTAAACCAAAGTTTTGCATGCTCTTTTTCATTGTTTGCAGTTTCTTCAAACACAGCTGCTATTTGCTCAAAGCCCTCTTTCTTTGCTTTTGAAGCATAGTAGGTGTATTTGTTTCTCGCTTGGCTTTCACCTGCAAAAGCCTCCATTAAGTTTTTTTCTGTTTTTGAACCTTTAAGTTGCATGTTATCTCCTCCTTTGATACATAATTAAGTCTACACTTTTTTAACCAGTTTGTCAAACGTTTTTGAGGCTAATTTTTTACTTTATTTTAGGCAGGTTAGTTATGTTTTTTTTTTTTTATTGTTTTATGTGAAACATTTTTGTTTAAGTCTTTTAAATTGTTTCACGTGAAACATTTTGTCTTAACACGTTCGGCAGGCAGGTTTAATAAAAAAACGTTTCATTAAGAAACGTTTATCTTTTCTCTATCA
>CALWTN010000063.1 GCA_944384475.1 uncultured Clostridia bacterium | reverse complement strand
ACGTTCAACAGTTGTTTAACACAATCGCTTCTTCTCTTTCAAACGCTTCAAACGTTGGGCAGGCGAAGGAGTCGCAATCCAAAAGCACTTTGCCAGAAAAATTGCTTGAAATGGGCAGCGATATAACATTAAAAGCCAAAGAACACAAACTTGACCCTGTCATCGGCAGAGAGGATGAAATTGAAAGAGTAATTGAAATTCTTTGCCGCAAAACCAAAAACAATCCTGTGCTTATCGGAGAGGCTGGCGTGGGCAAAACGGCTATTGTCGAAGGCCTTGCGCAAGCGATCGTAAGTGGCAATGTGCCAGAAATTTTGAAAGATAAGATCATCTTTTCGCTTGAAATTGGCGGGCTTATGGCTGGCACAAAGTATCGTGGCTCGATGGAAGAAAAACTTAAAGATGCCATTGAAACAATCATCCAAAATAAGAATATTATTGTTTTCATAGACGAAATTCACACTCTTGCGCAGGCGGGTTCTGAAAAGGGCGAAACAAGCCCATCAGATATGCTTAAACCGTATCTTGCGCGAGGCGAGATGCAAACCATTGGTGCGACAACCACCGATGAATATAGAAAGTTTATTGAAAAAGATAAGGCATTAGAGCGAAGATTTCAGCCTATTATGGTTGCTCCTCCATCTGTTGAGGACACCATTCAAATTTTGAAAGGCTTAAAAGATAGTTATGAGGCGTTCCACAAAATTAAAATAAGCGACGAGGCGATTGAAGCTGCGGCTGTGCTTTCGGATAGATACATTATGGATAGAAGCTTGCCAGATAAGGCGATTGATCTTATTGACGAGGCGTGCAGCAAAGCCAAAGTTAATTTTTCAGTTAAACCGCAAGCGATAAAGGACATTGAAAATAAAATCGCTCAACTTTCATCTTCAAGAGATGACGCATCCTTGCAAAGAAATTATGAAAAGGCAGCCTCATTGCAATCTGAAATAATAAAACTTGAAGACGAGTTAAAGAAAAAACAACAAAAGTTTAAGCCAAAAAGCAGTTCAACTGGTCAGATTGGTGCAAACGAAATTGCTCAGGTTGTGGCCAAATGGACGGGAATTCCTGTCACACGTATAACCGAAAGCGAAAAACAAAAACTTTTGCATTTGGAAGAGATTTTGCATAAGCGTGTGGTTGGGCAGGATGAGGCGGTTAATGCTGTTGCAAAAGCAATCAGGCGTTCAAGAGTTGGCTTGCAAGATTCAAAGCGTCCTATCGGATCCTTCTTGTTCCTTGGGCAGACGGGCGTGGGCAAAACTGAGCTTTCAAAAGCCATCGCCGAAGCGCTGTTTGACGATGAAAATAATATTATTCGAATCGACATGTCGGAGTATATGGAATCTCACTCAGTTTCAAAACTCATTGGTGCGCCTCCGGGATACGTGGGATATGACGAAGGCGGGCAACTCACCGAGCAGGTTAGAAGAAGACCGTATTCAGTTGTGCTTTTTGATGAGATTGAAAAGGCGCATCCAGACATTTTCAATGCGCTGTTGCAAATTCTTGATGACGGCAGATTGACGGATGGGCAGGGCAGAACGGTAAGCTTTAAAAACACCGTGATCATTATGACTTCAAATGTTGGCGCAAGTGAGGTTAATCACAACAAAAAACTTGGTTTTGGCGATGATGACGAGCAGCTTTCAGATAAAGAAATCTATCTTCATGCCTTGAAAGAGAAGTTTAAGCCAGAATTTATCAACCGAATTGACGTGGTTTGCGTTTTTGAGCCGCTCACTCAATCGCAACTTGTTAAAATAGCCAAGATTATGATTTCAAACATCAACAAACGCCTGCATGAAAAGGATTTGTCGCTGAGAATAACCGAGCAAGCACTTGATTATGTTGTAAAAAAAGGTTCTAACACCGAGTATGGCGCAAGGCCGCTTAAAAGATTTTTACAGCAAGAAGTTGAGGATAGAATTGCCGAAAAAATTCTGCTTGGCGAACTTAATGATAAAGGCGTTATTGAAATCGACTACAACGGCAAAGATTTGGAATTCACTTCCAAAAATGCATAATTTTGTTTTGAAAAATATGTGAGTTTTGATAGAATATTCTTGAAGGAGAAAACTATGAAAATTGAATTTATCGAAAGAAACTATAAAATTCCAAAAAGGTTGAAAGAGGTTATCACCGACAAGGTTGGCAGGCTTTCAAAATACTTTGGAGATGATGCAAAAGTTAAAGTGCTTTGCAGTGAACAAAACAAAATGCAAAAACTTGAGCTTACAATCGTAAACAAAGGCGTGCTTTATAGAAGCGAAGTTGAAAGAGATGAAATGTATAACAACATAGACCTTGCTCTTCCAAAAATTGAAAGACAAATTGTAAGGCATAAAGATAAAAAGATTGCCAAAAATCGTGTTAAAGAAATCAATGCATTTGAGTTTATCAAAGAGCCGCCAGAAGACAAACTACCAGACATCTACAAGAAAAAAACCTTTGAACTTGAACCTATCACAGTTGAAGACGCAAAGGATTATATCGATCGTCTTGGCCACGAATTCTTTGTGTTCTTAAACGCAGAAACAGGCAAAGTGAACATTCTTTACAGAAGAAAAGATGCAAAATTTGGCTTGATTGAAGTAAATTATTAAAAAACGGAGC
>CALWTN010000062.1 GCA_944384475.1 uncultured Clostridia bacterium | reverse complement strand
CTTATCGCACCTTTTGCGCCTTTGACGAATGTGTCGTAGGTGTTTATATTCTTAAAAAATCCGTATAAAAACAGCGCAACAAACAGAATCGGCAGAATGTATATGCTCATGGGCGCCTTCTCGCTTTAATTTTTTTGTGAATTTTATCGCAGATTAGCACAAGCGTGATGCCGACCGTAACTGTTACAATCGTTGAAAGCAGGGTTGGCAAAATTATATCCGCCGCATTGGTGCTTCCAGCGTTGGAGCGCAGGCTGATCACCGTGCTTGGCAGCAGTTGAATGGATGTGGCGTTGATGACGATGAGCATGATCATTGAAAAATTGGCTTTGCCGCTGCCATCATCAAGCGCCTGCATGGCTTTTATGCCCATCGGTGTGGCGGCGTTGCCAAGCCCTAGCATATTGGCAGACATATTCAGCGCAATCATCTTTTGAATTTCTTGGTTATCTACACGAAAAAGTTTTTTGATGATTGGGCGCAAAAGTCGGGCAAGCTTTTGACCAAGCCCGCTTGCATCCACAATCTCCAAAAGTCCCAGCCAAACGGCGTAAACAGCACAAAGTTCGATGCAAAGTTCCAGCGCCCCAGCAGAAGCGCCAATCATCTCATCAAGCGTGGCAGCAGGGTTTACAAAAAGCAGCACGCCAAGCGAGATCAGCATCATGAAAAGCCAGATTTTGTTCATAGTGTAAATATATGCCCTTTGCCGATATTTCTTGACAAAACAGGCTTTTTTGTGCTAGGCTTTTGATATGTTTATCGATGCGCATGCACATATTTATCAAAATGACGTTGAAGCGGTGCTGGCAAGAGCAAAGGATGCGCTTGTTGATTTTGTAATTTGTCCAGCCAGCGATTTTGACAGCATAAATCAAACACTTAAAATCGCAAACAGCAGCGATATGGTTTATGCGTGCATAGGTTTTCATCCGCAAGATGCGCAGCAGTTTGAAGATGGCGGCGAACAATTTTTAATTGAGCATGCAAAAAATAAAAAGGTTGTGGCGATTGGCGAAATAGGGCTTGATTATCATTTCGGTGGTGAGGACAGGGCGTTGCAAAAGCGTGTTTTTGAAAAACAGATTCAAATTGCAAGCAAACTTGACTTGCCAATAGTTGTTCACATTCGTGACGCAATGGATGATGCGCTTGAAATTTTGCAAAAGAACGCCAAATTTATCAAAGGCGGAGTTGTGCATTGTTTTAGTGGCGAAAGTCAGGATGCGCAAAAAATTATGCAATTAGGTTTGGATTTTACCATTGGCGGAGTGCTGACTTTTAAAAACGGAGGGCGTTTAAGAGAAGTGGTTAAAAACATTCCGCTTGAAAGGATTATGCTTGAAACCGATTCGCCCTATCTTGCACCAGAGCCGCTTAGAGGCAGTGTCAACGAGCCTAAAAATGTGGTGCTTGTTGCGCAAAAGTTGGCGGAGATAAAGGGCGAAAATATTGAAAATATCGCAAAAATAACGTCAAAAAACGTAAAAAGGGTGTTTAAAATATGAATTTTAACTTTAAAAAGAGGTTTGGGCAAAATTTTATTACAGACAAAAATCTGCTCAGCGCAATTTGCAACGATGCTGAAATAACCAAAGAGGACGAGGTTTTGGAAATCGGTGCAGGCATGGGTGCGCTTACTGTAAAGTTGTGTGAATGTGCAAAAAAAGTTGTGGCGTATGAAATAGATCAAGAACTCAAACCACATCTGCAAGAACTTGGCTGTAATAATTTGACATTGCACTTTGAAGACGCATTAAAAAAACCACTTGAAAAAATTGAAAGTGATTTTGACAAAAAATATAAACTTGTTGCAAATTTGCCCTATTACATCACCACGCCGCTAATCTTTAAATTTTTGCAAAGTCAAAGGCTGCGCTCGCTTACAATTATGGTGCAAAAAGAGGTGGGGGAAAGAATGTGCGCCAAAGCAGGCGAAAGCGAATATGGCGCTCTGTCGGCAAGTTGTCAGTTTTTTGGACAGCCTAGCATTATGAGAAAAGTTGCGAAAACAGTTTTCACGCCTCAGCCAGAAGTCGATTCTTGCATCGTCAGGTTGGAGATAAATAAAAAAAGAAGCGTAGATGCACAAAAATATTTAAACATCGTTAAAATTTGTTTTAAAAGTCGAAGAAAAACCATTTTAAACAATCTCAGCGAGGCTTTTGGCATATCCAAACAAACCTTGCAAAGCATGCCTTTTGATTTTACTCAGCGTGCAGAAAAACTTTCAGTTGAGGCTTTTGAACAACTTACCAAACTTTTTGAAAGTTATGTTTAACAGGATGTAAAAGTGCCGATTGAGCAATAAACGTGCCATAACAGAGTTTTTAACTGTTGAATTTCTTCCGGGCTTTTGTTTCGGCACAGTTCAACGGCAATCGCTGTGGAGAGGTATAAAAGTTGAGTTGGTGGCAAGTTTTTCATGCTATTATTTATGAGATTTTGTCGTAAAAAGGTTCAAAAAATCAAAAGAATGTGTTAAAATGTAACTAAGGTGAAACAATATGGATTACAAACAAGAATTTTTAGAGATTTTCTATGACAATATCGATCGTGACGGCAGCGACAAACTTTTAGAGTGGCTTGAAAAAAGCGATTTCTTTTCAGCACCTGCCTCAACCAACAGGCATAGCGCCGAAGAAGGCGGGCTTTGCAAACATTCGGTGTTTGTTTATAAAAGGCTGGTAAAATTATTGCAGTGTGAATATGGCAAAGAGTGGGACAAAAAGATTTCTCCAGAAAGCGTTGCGATTGTTGCGCTTTTGCATGATGTTTGCAAGGTTGATTGTTACAAAATTGACACAAAAAACGTTAAGGATGAAAATGGCGTATGGCAAAAAGTGCCATATTACAAGTTTGAAGATAATCTTCCGTATGGCCATGGCGAAAAAAGCGTTTACATAATCAGTTCGTTTATCAAGCTGTCTCGTGAAGAGGCAATGGCGATAAATTGGCATATGGGAGGCTTTGACAGCAGGGTTAAAGGCGGCTATTTTGGGCTTTCAACGGTGTTTTACACTCATCCACTTGCGCTTTTTGCTCACCTTGCCGACATAGAAGCGACTTATTTAGACGAAACTTGTTAAAAAAGCCTATTGACATTTGAAAATAATTGCGCTATAATAAAGCAAGATAAAAGGAGATTGAGCAGATGTCCGATAAAGAAG
>CALWTN010000061.1 GCA_944384475.1 uncultured Clostridia bacterium | reverse complement strand
GTAAACAACTATGAAGACCTTGATGAAGAAAAAGCAAAGAAACTTGCTGAGGATCTTGATCTTTACGATGGCTTGAAACTTTCTGTTCAACATGGCCAAGAGGTTATGGAAAAACACAAAGATAGATTCCCAATTTTGGAAAAAATGTACTTTATCCTTAAAAACCAAAATGAAGAAATCAAAAAGGATATTGCAGAAATTGAAGAAAATCTTAAACTTCTTGAAGCAGACAATCCAGTTGTCATCACTGATGAAGATGCAGATAAAACTGATGAAGGACAAGAAAATTAATAACAAAAAACCACTCGCACGAGTGGTTTTTTAATGCAAAAGTGTTTAATATGATTGATTCAATAAAAAAACTCGCAAAATGCGAGTTTTTTAACACAAAACAAAATTATTTAGCCTAATTTTACTTAAGTTCAACAGTTGCGCCAGCCTCTTTAAGTTTTGCTTCAATTTCTTTAGCTTCGGCTGTTGGAACGTTTTCTTTAACTGTGCTTGGAGCATTGTCTACAAGTGCTTTTGCTTCGCTAAGTCCAAGACCAGTGATTTCTCTAACAACTTTGATAACTGCAATTTTATTTGCTCCTACTTCTTTCAAAGCAACATTAAATTCAGTTTTCTCTTCTGCAGCTGGAGCAGCAGCGCCAGCAACAGGTGCAGCAGCAACTGCAACAGGTGCAGCAGCGCTTACGCCAAATTCTTCTTCAAGTGCCTTAACAAGGTCACTTACTTCAACGATTGTGAGTTTTTTGATTTCCTCAACAAGATTTTTAATATCTGCCATTTTATTTTCCTCCTAAAATTATTTTGTGGCAATCGCATTCAAAGCGATTGCAAGGCCTTGCGTTGGCGCATTAAGCACTCTGGCAAGTCCAGTGATAGGGCCAAGCAACGTGCCAAGCAGTTTTGCAACCAAAACATCTTTGCTTGGAAGTTTTGCAAGAGCCTCAATTTCCTTGCTATCAACGCACTGTCCGTTAATCAGGCCAAATTTGATACTAAGTTTTTTGGTTTTGTCGGCGTAGTCGCAAACAATTTTTGCTTGTGCAACTTCATCGTCATATCCAAAAGCAACCGCACTTGTGCCTTCAAGGTATTTTTCAGCACCTTTGATTCCAAGTTCGTTGAGTGCAAGGAGCATCAATCTGTTTTTGTAGACTTTGTATTCTGCGCCATTTTGTTTAAATTCTTTACGCATTTTTGTGTCTTCTTCAACAGTAAGCCCACGATAGTCTACAAAAGTTACTGATTTTGCTTTTTGAAGTTTATCTTTAATTTCTTCAACTATCTGCTTCTTTGCTTCAAAATTAGCACTCATGATTCCTCCTTTTATTATTTTGTTTTGTGTTATCCAAAAAAAATCTCTTGCGCCAAAGAAAAAGGGCAAGAGAGAAACTTCGCTTATATCCTTTTTCCTCGGCAAGCATGCCTTTGGGCATTTACGCAATGCACTTGCTGTCTATGGAAAGATTTATTTTAGACTTTGTTATTATAATCGATTAAAAGATATTTGTCAATTATTTTTACCAATTTTTTTAAAAAATATCATGCTTTTAGTTATACTTTTATTTGACAAATTTGCCTAGGAGTGATAAACTTTTCGGTGTATATTTATGAGGAGTTATTACTATGGATTACGCAAAGATTGAACAAAAATGGAATCAAAAATGGGAAAAAGACAATTTATATAAATTTGACGAGAATAATCTCGATAAAAAATACTATCTGCTTGAAATGTTTTCATATCCAAGCGGGTTAAATTTGCATCTCGGCCACTGGTGGAACTTTGGGCTTTCGGATAGTTTTGGGCGCTTTAAACGCATGCAAGGCTATAATGTTTTTCAACCTATGGGTTTTGATAGTTTTGGTTTGCCTGCCGAAAATTTTGCGCTTAAAACAGGCATTCATCCAGAAGACTCCACCTTGCACAACATTTCTGTTATGGAAAAGCAACTCAAAAACATCGGTGGCACTTTTAACTGGGAATATGAGGTTATCACTTGCAAGCCAGAGTATTACAAATGGACGCAATGGCTTTTTGTTCAACTTTTCAAAAAGGGTCTTGCTTATCAAAAACAAGCGCCTGTTAATTGGTGCCCATCTTGCAACACTGTAATCGCCAACGAACAGGTGGTTGAGGGCGTGTGCGAAAGGTGCGGAAGCGAAGTTGTTAGAAAAAATATGAAGCAGTGGTTCTTTAAAATCACAGATTATGCTGAAAGATTGCTCTCTGGGCTTGACAACATCGACTGGCCACAAAAAACCAAAATTTTGCAAAAAAACTGGATAGGCAAGTCAATCGGCTGCGAAGTTGATTTCAAAACCGAAGACGGCAGTCAGACTTTGACGGTGTTTACATCACGTGTCGACACAATTTACGGCGTAAGTTGGCTTGTTATCGCGCCAGAACATCCGCTTTTACCTAAACTTGTTAAGCCTCAGTGCAAGGCCGAGGTGGATGAGTATGTTGCGCAGGCGGCTAAGAAAGACGAAATCACAAGAAGCGGCACAAACAACCAAAAAACCGGTGTTTTCACTGGCACTTATGTGATAAATCCGCTAAATGGCGCAAAAGTTCCACTTTATGTGGCCGACTATGTCATCGCATCATACGCCACCGGCATTGTTATGGGTGTGGCTGCGCATGATGAGCGTGACTTTGATTTTGCCAAGGTTTACAAAACCCCAGTTGTGCAAGTTATTGAAGGAAAAAATGGCGAAAAAGTTAAACTGCCATATACTGAATATGGAAGGCTTATCAACTCGGGAGAGTTTGACGGCCTAACCAGCGAGCAGGCAAAAATTGCAATCTGCGAAAAACTTGAAAAAATTGGCGCAGGCAGAAGAAAAATCAACTACAAACTGCGTGATTGGTCTGTTTCAAGGCAAAGATATTGGGGCTGCCCAATTCCAATCATCCATTGTCCACATTGCGGGGCAGTGCCAGTGCCAGAAGAGAATTTGCCTGTTTTGCTTCCACACATCTATGACTACAAGCCAGAAGGCGAAGGCCCTCTTGGCAAGGTTAGTGAATATATGAATGTCAAATGTCCTGTTTGCGGGATGGATGCAAGAAGAGATCCCGACACGCTTGATGCGTTTGTTTGTTCAAGTTTCTATCAACTGCGCTATCCGGACGCTCACAACGACAAAGAGATTTTCTCATCACAAAAGATAAACAAAATTTGTCCTGTTGACACCTATGTTGGGGGCGTGGAGCATGCCACTGCGCACCTGCTTTACTCACGCTTTATCACAATGTTCTTGCATGATTTGGGGCTGATTGATTTTGACGAGCCGTTTAAGCGTCTTGTTCACCAAGGCATGGTGCTTGGCAAGGACGGCAAAAAGATGAGTAAGCGCAATGGCGGCAGAACCGCCGATGAATATGTCAGCGAGTTCGGCAGCGATGCGCTGCGTCTTACCATGATGTTTTCTATGAATTATATCGATGGCGGGCCTTGGAATGACGAAGGCTTAAAGCACATGACCGCATTTATGGATAGAATTGAAAGAATTGTAAAGGCATGGGTGGCTTTGCCAAACGGCAGCGGCGAGAGCAAGGCGGATGGCGAACTTGAATATGCAAGGGCATATTGCATCAAAGAGATGCGCTCATCTTTTGAAGAATTTTCGTTCAACACCGCTATTGCAAGGCTTATGGAACTTGTAAATGCAATGTATAAATATGACAAACTTGAAAACAAAAATGCCGCACTTTGCAAAAGCGTTGCACTGGATGTGGTAAAGCTTATCGCGCCAGCAGCGCCTCATTTTGCCGAGGAGCTTTGGCAGCAGATCGGCCAGCAATATTCAATCCACAATCAAAAATATCCTGTTTGCGATGAGAGCAAGCTTAAAAAGCAAACTGTTGAAATCGCCTTGCAAGTAAACAGCAAAATCGTTGCAAGAGTGGATGTTGAAACATCTTTAAACAACGCTGAAATTTTGAAAGTTGCAAAGGCAAACGACAGGGTTAAAAGTTTAATTGAAGGCAAAAGCGTTGTCAAGGAAATTGTCGTTCCAGCAAGAATTGTAAATATTATTGTCAAATAATGAATATGTGTATAAATAACGAAAGAATGGAATTTTTATCGATTATTGTTGACTAAAAAATTTATATGTGTTAAACTAGTATAGTCAAATGAGCGTTTGACAATAGTGAGTTAAAAATGAGTTTTAAAAAATTAAGATATAATTTACTTGTTATAGGTTTGGTTGCCCTTATATGTTGTTATATAGGCATGAATTTCTTATTCGCTCCAGCGCCTTTGGGCATCAATGATGGCGCTTCTCAGGGCGAGGAAGACGATGATATAATAATAGACGACAACATCGAGGAGGATGGCAATAACGAAGAGCCTCCTGCGGACGTAGAAATCCCAACCGATGCCATAGAACTTATTCAATATGGTTTAGACATAATCAATTCGGGAAATGGCTACACCAGCACAATTAGCACGACTATAAACAACGAGGCAGTGGGCGTAACCGCAATCCAATGTGTTGATGGCAAGGTTTCAAAGGGCGTCAACTCAAAAGGTGAAAAAGTTTCTGTTGAAGAGAATTACTATCATTCAAACGCAAGCGGCCCAGCTGCTGGCATGGTGGCAAATTTCTTCAAAGGTTTTTATGTAAACGAAACGGCTGGCACAACTCAGGTTGCTTTTACAAATGATTATGATGCCTTAGCTCAAACATACAACATTGCAAATGCGTATAGAAACGAAACTGTTGCAACCGCTGACGCTTTGTCAGAGTTCAAAATTTTGCAGGGGCAAGGTTTTCCAATTAAAATTACAAAAAGAAATGTAAATATCACACAAGACAACACAAGAAATAAAAATGTGAGAATCATCACAGTTAAAGTTACCGATTTTTCATCATTGTCAGATAATTTTATTGACTTTTTTGCCAGCACGGGGCAGATGAAAGATATCAATTATTCATATCTTGAAATTAAGTTTACAATCAACAAAAATAATGGATATATCACTAAAATACAAAGAAATGAAACATTTACTGCAACCGCAGTCAACGTTCCAGTGTTGGGCAGTGTAGGTGTGACAAGCAATGTGAGCGTTACTCAGTCATTCCAAAACATGAACAAACAAATTGTGCTTGCAGATTCTTTATAAAAACAAAAGAAATTGGGGTTTAGATGAAATTCAAAAAGGTTAGATATTACTTGTTAATGTGCACGTTGGTGTTGCTGTTTGGCTCGTATATAGGGGTAAGTTTTTTTGTAACTCCAACTTCCGCTAACATAAATCCACCAATTTCTGACCCCACAGAAGACCTAATTCCTGATGAAGAACCTGATCAGCCAACTGACATTCCAGGGGTTGATGACGAAGAGGAAGGCTTGCCAACCGACCCTATTGATTTAATTAATTATTCCTTAAACATTTTAAATAATGGCAAAGGCTGCGCAGCTTCTTTTGAGTTTATCGTTTCTAACACAGGCATATATGCTGGTGCAAAGGTTGGCGTAACGCAGTATATGATTGGAAACACCTATCGCTGTGGTGGACAAAGTATGGAAGAGGCATATTTTTACTATACAAATGCCGATCCATTGGTAGAACCGCTTTTGGTGTCCAACAACTTGGTGATGGAAGAGTATAGGGCGGTTAATGTTGATAAAGATGCTGACAGTATTATAGTTGTAGGCACAGAAGATTACAATTTTGACGCTAGAACGTATAACCTTAATGCTGATTCAGGGTATAAGAAAACCTATTCAGTGCAACAAGGTTTGGAAAAATTGGTTTATGTGCAATCGCTTGAATTTCCTTTTGAAATAAGCAAAAAAACAGCCACTGTAAAAAGTTATGACACAAGAAGCAATAAAAATTTTATAACCGTTAAAATTTCATATAACGTTGATATGCTACCAGAAGAATTTGATTGGTATTACAAAAAGAATGGCACTTTGCCAGTTTGCACTTATACGGAATATAATTATACCTTTGTGATTGCAAAGAACACCGGAAACTTAAAAAGAATGATTAGAGAAGAAAGTTTCACCAGTTATACAGATTCTGTTCCTGGTGGAATTACAATAAACTCTAAGGCAACATTTAATCAAACTTTCACCTCAATGAATAAAGAGGTTGAGGTTAAAAAGCCATATCTTAGTTACACAAAATAAAAAAAATAGTCGCTAGACTATTTTTTCTTTGTGTTTTGTTCTTTGTTTTGGTTGGTTTCTTCTATTTCTTTCTTATCTTCTTTTTTGTCTTCTTTCTTATCTTCTTTCTTGTTTTCTTTCTTGTCTTCTTTCTTGTCTTCTTTCTTGTCTTCTTTTGTTTTGTCAGATTTAACAATTTTGTTTACTGCATAGATTTCAATTTTGCTGTCAACAGTGGTTTTCTTAACTGCGTATTTATTGATAAGCCATGCAACAAGAAATGCCAATCCTGAAACTGCTGCGCCACAAGCGATTGAAAGCAACATAATGTAAAGTTCGCTTGATTTGAAGATTCCGTATGCTGCAAACGAACAAGCAAACCACATGATGAATGTCACCATAGGCAGGATGATTGTAAACAACACCTTTAAAAATGTGTTTCTATATCCATTTTCATGGCGCAATGTGAAGAAGATCATCGCTATTGATAAGATTGAGAAAACAATTCCCAGAACAAAAGTTGTAATTTGAAAAGGTGATAATAAATTAAAATCGATCATAATTCCCTCCAATTTATGTCTTTATTTTAGCACAGTAATTAAATTTTGTCAATATTAAAAATTAAATTAAATTTATTTGTTAACATTTTGCGAATGTTGTATAATACTATTGTGTCAAAAACAAAAAAAATAATCATAAGCGTAAGTGTTGTAAGCGTGGCAATCATACTTTCGGTTGTCAGCCTTTTGCTTGTTTATTTGTATAAACCAAAACCAGCCGAGGGTTTGCAGATCAAAACGCAGGGGTCTCAAATTTACGTTTGTGTAGAGCCAGTGGAGGAGCGCACTTACAAGTTTAAGTTTGTCAACGGCGAAGAAGAGAAGGTTTTTGACAGTGTTTCCAGTCAGTTTGATATAACAAATTTGCTTTGGTCGGGAGAGTTAAGTTTTGGGACTGATTATCAGATATCCTTTTGTTTAGTAGAGCCAACGGGCATTTTGGACGGAGAATACAGCAAGGCAATAATTTACACACCAACCATCAGGTTGCAAGCGCCAACTGTAAACGTGAGCGAGCAAAATGTTTTGTCTTGGGAGAGCGTGCAGGGCGCAGATTATTACAATCTTTATTATTACGATGCCGAAGAACTTGTTAAAATTAAGGTAGAACAAACCTCTTTTGATTTAACTCAAATTAAAGGTGGCGAAAGAAAGGTTTATGTGACAAGCAATTCCAATCAATCTTTCTTTTTTGAAAGCAACCCTTCCAATGTGATTGAAAGCATGGTTATTCATAATATTGCGGCGTTTGAAGAGGCTTTTATCGATCAAACATACACTTTGCATATAATTTCACCCGAAAAAATTGACGGGGTTGAACTTGTTGTGGGAGAAGAAGTTTTCACTGTGACACAACAAAATTTAACGATTGAAGAATATGATGGTAAATTTGAAATAACCTTTTCAGTAAACCAGATCTTTAAACCGGGCGTAGAAATAACAGTAAAACCGCTTGGCAATGATTTCAACACCTATTCGGGCGAGCCAACTTTGGTTTCTATGCCATTTTAAAGTATAACAAAAATTATTTTATGCATACTACCTTCAAAGGGAAGGTGGTATGTTTTTTTCTGATGTAAAACAACGTATTCAAAGTTTAAAAAAACAACTTAATTCTTCCAGCGATGTCGGAAGCCGATTGGTTGAAAAAGGCAGCGCTTGTGTTGGCATGGTTTATATAAAAAGCATGATTGACAATGCATTGTTTGTCGATGGCATTTGCAAACCTATTGCAGATAGTGAGCAAATTTCTTTGCAGTTGCTTGCCACAGAGATAATTAAAACGGCAGACGTGGCAGAGGTTGAAATGGAGCAGGCGGCTGATAAAATTTTGCTTGGCAATGTGGTGCTTATTATTTCAGGCGAAGAAAAATTGCTTGCAGTCGATATTTTAAAATATCCAGCCCGAATTCCTTCCGAGCCACCAACTTCTTTTGTTATACAAGGCCCTAGGGAGGGGTTTACCGAGGATATCCGAACAAACATAACGCTTATTAGAAGAAGATTTTACAACAAAAATTTGGTTTTGAAAGATGTTTTTGTGGGCAGATATTCCAACACAAGAATAACAATAGCCTTTCTTAAAGGAATCGCAAGCAAAGAAGTTGTAAATGAAATTATAGAAAAACTCAAAAGTATTGATACGGATGGGATTATTGACTCGCATTATATTATTAAACATTTGGAAAAACATCCACGCTCGCTCTTTAAACAGGTTGGCAGCATGGAAAAGCCTGATATAGTTGCTGCAAAAATGTTGGAAGGAAGAGTGGCAATGATCATTGATGGCTCGCCAATCGTGCTTACGTTGCCATTTTTATTCTTTGAAGAGGTTCAGGCGAGCAATGACTACTACAACAGTTACATATATTCCTCCTTTATCAGAGTTGTAAGGCTTTTGGGTATTTTAATTGCTGTTGTTATTCCGGGGATATATATTGCTCTTAGGGTTTTTCATCAAAACATCATACCCATTAAATTTTTAATTACGATCACAAACACAACCAAAGGACTGCCTTTCACGCCTTTTTTGGAGATGTTGTTTATAAGTTTGTTGTTTCAAATTTTGTATGAGGTTTCGCTTAGGTTGCCAAGTTATTTGGGGCTGGCAACCAGCATTGTGGGTGCGTTAATCTTGGGCGATACGGGCGTTAAGGCGGGGTTAATTTCGCCACCCGGTGTTATTATTGTCGCACTCGCTAAAATTGCATTATACACCGTGCCAGAACAAGCGTATCAGCTTACAATTTTGCAATATTTATTTCTTTTTATCGGTGGCTCGGTTGGTTTGATTGGAATAATTGGCTTTCTTGTCTATCTTGTAATTTATTTGGCATCTTTGGATTCTTACGGTGCGCCATATCTTGCGCCTTATGCGCCAAGAGTTTTTCCTGATCTTGAAGACGGCGTTTTTATGAAACCGACAAACAGCATGAAAATGCGGCCGCAATCGTTTAAAAATGCCAACAAAACGAGGCAAAAATGAAACAGACGTTATCTTCAAGGCAAGGCGCAATTTTAGCATCACTGCTTTTATTTGCCAACAAAATTTTAGTTTTGCCGTCACTGCTTTATGAAAATTCAAAGGCGGATGGATTTTTTATTCTGATTATTTTATTAGGCGTTGAATTATGTTTGCTGGCTTTGTTTTTTAATATAAAAACGGCGCATCCTAATCTATCTTTTTATGACGTGATAAAAAAATATATAGGAATTGTTGGGGCTAAAATTTTTTACAGCCTGCTTTTAATTTACTTTTTTTTCAAAATTATGCTGTTATTTAACATTTCTTACATGTATTTTCATGTGCAGGTGTATATTGATGTGGCGTATTATCTATTTTTATTTGCATTTTTAGTTGTGATGAACTCTTCCGTTTTGCGAGGCATCAGACCTATCGGCAGAGGCGCTGAATTTTTTTATTTTTTCATAATTGGCTGTATGTTTTTTATAATATTGCTTTCTTTTGCCAATTTTGATAGATTTCCGCTGTTTTTTGACAGTCCGCCTGCGCAATATTTTAAAGGCTTATTTTCCAATTTGTTTTGTTTTGGAGATATGCTTGTGTTGTTTGTGCTTATGGATAAAATTGAATTTAAGAAAAAAGATGAAACAAAGTTTTTTAAATATATAGGCGCCAGCGTTGTAATTTTAATTTTAATCTATTTCATGTTTTACAGCATTTTTGGGCAGACATCGTTTATTCATAAAAACGCAATTTCGGATATTATCACTTTTTCATACAGGTTTATCGATTTGGGCAGGCTGGACATTATTGCAATAGTTACGGTTATGTTTTTGTCATTTTTGCAACTGAGCATCTATTGTTATGCTCTTTGCGAGTGCTTTATGAAATTATTTTCTAAGTTATCCATTGTTTACACAATCGTTGTTTTTGATGCGGTTTTTATTGCCGTTGTCGCCTCGTCGTTGGTAAATTATTTAACCGTGATAAATCTTGGAATGAACGTTATGGGATATTTTGCCATTGTTTTGCATTTGATTTTGCCAATCTTGGTGCTGTGTTTTATAAAGTTTTCGCATAGGAGGCAGCAATGAGAAGGTTTTTTAAAACAATTAAAGCAACTCCAATGCTGCTTGCTTTAATTTTTATTGCATTTTTCTTTTTCCCAGCGGCAATCATTGCGCCAGCGGAAAGCGTTTCCAACGCCATTGTAACGGCAATTGGCCTTGACAAACAAGAAAACGAATATGAAGTAACCCTTCTCACATTTCTGTCATATCCAAATCAGTCTTACACCGAGAGATACGAAATTTTTACAAGCACAGGAGCGACATTGAGTGAGGCACTTACAAAGGCGGGTTTGCAACTTGGAAAAACTGTTTCGCTGTTTCATACTCACACTGCCATTGTGAGTGAAAATTTGCTAAATGAGGATATTGCTCCAGCGTTAAATTACCTCGTTAGGGTGGCATCTTTGCCGCAGAGTTGTATTTTGATTGGCACAAACGTTCCCACCAAAACTTTTATGGAATTTGTCAAAGAATTGGATTCTGAAGCAGATTTAAATCTTGAAGAACTCACATTTTTTAACTCCAACTATGTTTATTGGAACGACACGTCTATAAACTCATTTTTGCAGGGATATTATTCGCCAACCGAAACCTCGCTGATAAGTTTTATGCCTCTTCGTAAAGGTGAAAGTGACGGCATACCGATTGACAAGCCGCTGCAAACCGAGGAGGGACAAAGTGGAGGCGGCTCGCAAGAGGAGATGCCATCTTCTGGGGCTGGCGCATCAAGTGCATCGCAAGGCTCAAACCAAGGCTCGCAAGGCGGAGGGACGTCTCAGGGAGAAAAGTTGGAATTGATAAACGACATCAAAGCGACGAATCCGCCCATCATCACGGC
>CALWTN010000060.1 GCA_944384475.1 uncultured Clostridia bacterium | reverse complement strand
CATAGTTTCTGTCTGCATTAAACATGCCGTCATCTTGGTTGTATTTGTAAATAAATTCGTTGAAATATTCTGCTTTAAGATATTCATTATCGCCAGCTGTGGCAAGTTTGAGATAGACCTCTTGCATCACTGCTGCAACTGATTTGGTGACTGTGCCTCCTTCGCTATCTTTAACTTCAACCCACTCTCCGTCAGCATTTTTCTCTCTGACTGGGAAGGACAAACTGTTGTAAAGATCATTAATCTTTGCCTCAGCCTCGCCGATTGTCTCAGGCCCGTCCACCTCGCCATTTACGATTTTGGTAAGCCTGTCGTATTCTGCTTGCCGCTCGTCAGAAAACTTAGCCAAAATGTGTGACACATAGAAAAATTGTGTTCCTGTGGTTTTAAAATAATTTATTTTTGACACGTCACTTAAAACGTCACTTTCATAAGTAGATGCGTTTTCAGTTACATATTTATTATAATCGGAAATCACTTTATTTTTGTAAACATCCAAAATGTTTGTAATCGTCACTGTCGAGTTGCTGCCTTGATTTTGTTCGGTGTATTTATTAACCATAAAGCTGTCATACAACACCTCGTAAACTCTGGTTATCTCTCTTTGGAAAACTGATTTATTGTCAGTAGAAAGCTTCATGCCTTTTTCTGAGTTTTTTGCCTCACTTAAATATTTGTTGTATGCTTGTGAATAAATCGGATTTTCATTTACAAAGGTTACAACATAGTTATAAAGCGCATCTAAATCGTTTTGTTTTGTAACGTCTCTGTCTGCACCGCTCCAATATTCATGCGAATCGACATCACTTTTTGTGGTTGAAACAACCTCAATTTTAAACGAACCATCTGCATTTTGAACAAGTTTAGCAGTTTTTTCAAACACTTCTTGTGAAACAACACCATCCTCAGAGCTTTCTTCTTCATCTTCTTCAATATTATTGATGTCGTTATAATAACTTACTATATTATCCTCAATCGCCTCATAGGTTGTTTCCCAAAGATAGGTTTTTTCTTTGGTGGTCAATATTTCGCCGTTGTTTTGCTCTTTTGCAGTTTCCTCAGCCGAATTGATGATCAACTTTTGATCAATAACCGAATTGATGGTTTGCTTATAAGCCTCTTTAAGTTCCATGCCGTAATTTTGATAGTATTGATAGCCATAAGAATTAAACGCTGTTATAAGTTCCTTTTTAGTAACGTTGATTTTCTCGCCGTCTTCATAAGTGAAAGAAGCAACAGTTGCGTTATAATACTTTGCCATATCAGTCGTGACAAGAGAACAACCTGCCACAAGTGAAACGCAGGTCATAAGTCCAAAACAAACCGCCATCAATAATCCAGTAACTCTTCTTTTCTTCATAACAATCCTTTAATTTAGAAAATACTTACACTAGTATATAATAATTGCGCTCAATTTTCAAGCAATTTAAACCTCTTTTTTAAGATTTTCGTCTCTTGCCTCAGTAAACATATCGATAACTTTATCCAAAAGTTTTGAAAGAGAAGTATCTTTGGCAATTCTGATTATAGGCAAATTTTCAAATCTTAAACTTGCACCATATTTACTAAGCACGCCCACAAGTCGTTTATCGACAACCTCGCCAGATTTATACAACTCCATTTTGATTGCTCCGTCAAACTTAACTGATTTGACGTCAAACTCGCTGGCAAGATTTTTAATAAGTGCAATTTTGGCAAGGTTAACCACGCTTTGCGGCACGTCTCCAAATGCTTGCGCAAGCGCCTGCAACAAACTCTGCATTTCTTCAAGCGATTGCTGTTGAGAAATCTGCATATAATATGAAATCCTATCATCGCTGTTTTCAATGTAATTTTCAGGAATATATGCATCCAGCGGCAAATCAATCTTGATAGGTTTTGCCTCACGTTGCTGCTTGCCTTGCAGTTCATTAATGGTTTGATTTAGCAGTTTGACATACATGTCATATCCTACTTTTTCAATATGACCATGTTGCTGTTTGCCAAAAACATTGCCCGCCCCTCTAATTTCTAAATCTCGCATGGAAATTTTAAAGCCGCTGCCAAGTTCTCTAAACTCCTTAATTGCTTCCAAGCGTTTATATGCCTCGTCAGTCAAATTTTTGCCTTCTTTGTAAAAGAGATATGCATAACTGAGTTTATCACTCCTGCCAATTCTGCCTCGCAGCTGATAAAGTTGAGACAAGCCTAATCTGTCCGCATCAAATATTATCATGGTGTTGGCGGATGGCAAATCGATGCCGTTTTCTATAAGCGTTGTTGATATAAAAACGTTAAATTCATTGTTAAACAGCCTGTCGATCACTTTTTCAAGCGCCCTTCCATTCATCTGCCCATGCGCTAGTCCTATCTTTGCCTCTGGCACGAGTTTCGAAATGTGCGAGGCAATAAAATCAATGCTCTGCACTCTGTTGTAAATAACAAACGCTTTGCCACCTCGGGCAAGTTCACGTTTAAGCACCGATTTGATTATCTCGTCGTCCTCGTCTGTCACATACGTTTGAATTGGCAGCCTATCTCGTGGCGGAGTTGTGATGAGTGATATGTCACGAATGCCGGCAAGCGACATATGAAGAGTTCTTGGAATTGGAGTTGCGGAAAGTGCCAGCACGTCCACATTCTTTTTGATGGTTTTGATTTTTTCTTTATCTGCCACGCCAAAACGTTGCTCTTCGTCCACAATCAGCAAGCCCAAATCTTTAAATTTAACCTTATCCGAAAGCATCTTATGTGTGCCAATCAGCATATCTATCTCGCCATTTTGCAGTTTGGCTAATATCTCGTTCACTTGAGAAGGTTTTTTAAACCTGTTAAGCACTTCAATCCGCACGCCAAAATCTTGCATACGTTTTTTTGCCGAAACAAAATGCTGTTCGCTTAAAATTGTGGTTGGACAAAGCAGCGCAACTTGCTTTGAATTTATAACCGCCCTGAATGCCGCCCTGAACGCCACTTCGGTTTTACCAAATCCAACATCGCCGCAAAGCAACCTGTCCATAACCTTGCCGCTTTCCATATCCGAAAGCACTTCCTTAATCGCCTGCGCCTGATCGGCGGTTTCTTCAAACTCAAAGGCGTTTGCAAAGGCATTTTCTAGAAATTCTTCTTTTTCAAACTTAAATCCTTTTGAATTTTCACGCTGCTTATACGCCTGCATAAGTTCAAGCGCAAAGCCCTCCAACTTTTCTTTGACTTTGGCTTTTAAATTTTCAAATTCTCTTCCGCCAAGCGCGCTCATGCGAGGCTGTTCTTCTCCAATATAGGCTGAAAGCGAACTTGCCTGCTCACTTGGCAAATAAAGCATGCCGCCGTTGCGATATTCCACCACAAAGTAATCTTTTTCAAAGTCAGAAATTTTAAGCCTTTCAATTCTCACACACTTGCCGATGCCATGAAAATCATGCACTACATATTCGCCTATTTGAGGCTGATAAAAGGCTTCCTTTTTGGCTTTTGTAAGCACTGACGGCTTTTGCTTTGTAAGATTGTCACTGCCAATCGCAAAAAAGTTTAATTTTGGAAAAGAAAATGAATTTGGATAATAAAAACTTGAAACATAAATTCCTTTCTCATCAAAATCGGCGTTGTCAAAATCCTTAAAAGATATCTCCTGCCCCAACAAAAAGTTTTTAATACGATTTTTAGACGGCTCATCGCCTGCAAACAAAATCATGCTTTTGCTATGGCTGTCAAAAGTTTTTAAATCTTGCCCAAGTTCTGCAAAATTGTGGATGTAGTTCACCTCCGCGCCAGAGCCAACATCATATCCTTGCGAAAGCGAAAATTTTAAATCAATTTTTAATTGGTCAAATGTGGCAAAGTCGGACTGCTTAAACTCCGACATAACCGAAAAACTTTTCATCAAAAGTTCAATCTGTCCTTGCAACCTCTCCACTTTATCTGCAACGCAAAAATCGCATAAATCACTGACATTGTTTTCTCCCATAGGCAAAATTGCAGGAAAAATCAACTTTTTTTCGATTTTTTTTACAGTTTTCATGCTGTTTTGATCAAATAAATAAAGTTCTTCAATATTGTCATCAAAAAAATCACACCTAAAAGGCATCTCTTCGCCAACGGCAAATACATCCAAGATGTCTCCACGCAAAGCGAACTCGCCCTCCGCCGACACCAGACTTACACGCTTATATCCAAGCTCAACCAAACGCTGTGCCGCTTTTTCAGGGCTTATTATCTCACCCTTGCTAAGCAGAAGAGGATGTTTAAAAATTGACAAATCAAATTTTGTGACAATCGCATTTGGCAAAAAAATTACATGATCAATGTTGCCTGCAACAAACTGAGAAACCACGCTTGCAAACGACTTTAAATTTTCATCTTGGTAGTTTCCAACTTCTCTGCCCACCGAAACGATTTCGCACTTTCTGCCAAGGGCAAGCAAATTTCGTTTAAGTTTAACCGCCTCAACAAAATCAGCTGAAAAAATGACGCTTTTATTTTGCAAAGCAATAATAAGCGCCTTTTCACCCTCTTTTACTGAGCAAATCTCGCTTTGCAAGCCGAGAAATTGCACTTTTGCAAGAATATCCTTTATTTCAGCCATTGCAAAACTCTCTCAACACCTTGATCAACCAACTGTTTGCGCAAATCTTCATCCAAATTGTCAAGCACAAAATCTTTTAAATCGCCCTGCGGTTTGCCGATGCCGAATTTCAACCTTTCAAAATCGCTGCCAATCATTTGGACTATGTTTCTAAGCCCGTTGTGCGTGCCACCGCTGCCGTTTTGTCTATATTTAACTTTACCTTGCACGGTGTCGATGTCATCTACAAGCACCAATAGCTTTGCATCTTTATATTTTTGCTTTAACATAAGCACGGCTTCGCCTGACAGGTTCATATAAGTTTGCGGTTTGACAAGCAAAACTTTTTCGCCGTCAATCCTCACTTCGCAACAAAGAGATTTGCATGATTTTTTTGAAAATTTTCCATCATATATTCTTGCAAGTTCATCCACCACGCAAAAACCAATATTATGCCCCGTCTTAGCATATTGAGCGCCAGGGTTTCCCAGCCCGACAACAATTTTCATATCTCCTTTCCACCTATCACATTTTTACCAAGCAAAACCGCCCCGCTTTTGATCAGCGAACCTTCGATGTAGTTGCCGCTTTTTAAAACCACACCGCCTTCAATTATACTGTCGCCCTTAATCACATTGAATGGCTCAATCACAACGCCTTTTTCAATCTGCACATCGGCATCAATAAAAATGGTGTTTTCGCCTTTTAAGATCACGCCGCTATGCTGATGAAATTTTCTAATACGAGACTGCAAAACTTCAAAAGCGCTGGAAATTTGCTCCGCATTTGCAATCTGTTCAAACTCTTCTGGCGCAAAACTTTTTCTTACCGGAGAAGCCACCTCGTTTGAATTTTGCAAAAACTCATTCTTAAAAACAAACCCTCTTGGCAAAATTAAAGCATTCATATTTTTACAACAAAAATAATCAAGTATGTTAAGCACCGTCTTTTGTTGCAAAAGAGGAGTGTCAGAATATAAAACAAGCACAATGTTTTTGTTTTGGCTGTGTTCTCTTATCGTCGAGAGCAAATTTTCATCGCCAACCTCTTGCAAAATCTGCGTCTGCATTTTGGCACAAGCAAGCTCCACCCATTCAAGCATACTTTTGCCGCAAATTTCAAATTTGTCGTTAGGCGTGTGAAAAATCAAAACCGCAACCTCATCTTTAACCCAATCAAAGTTTTTAGGCGAAATCAGCGGCTTATCAAAAATCGTGCTTTGCTCTTCAACTAAAGTTTCTTCTTCCAATATTAATTTTTCCATGCAAATATTATAAAATTTTAAAGATTTATTGTCAACAGAATAAACTTTATTCAAGTTTTAATCGCAAAAAAACATTTATATATTTTTAAAAATAAGTCAAAAATATTTTTGATAAACTTTTTTTTATGTTATACTTGGTTTAGTTAAAAGTGAGGTCGTTATGGATAAAACTAAAAGTAAATTTCTTGTTTATTTAGTTTGCTTGTCAATCCTTTTGGCAATTTCATTTTTATTATCCTCTACCTCAATCATCACATCAAACGCTTCGTTGATGATGACAAACAATTTTTCTGATAAAATAACAGTCACAGCATACGATTCACAAAATCAGTCACAAACAACCTCTGCAACGCCGATTTCACTGACAACCCCAGCTGGTGAAACTCTTGCCGATTACAGCAGCTACTCTTTCCCATGGTCAAAGGTTGCAAAGTTTGAAGTAAACATCGACACTTCCGCCCTGCCAGATGCTGAAAGTTACAATTACGCCTATTATGCAACATGGTCACCTGCCAGCATAAATGGTGGCAAGGCAAGCTTCCAAACAGCTCACACAGATCAAAAAGAATTGTTTACAGAATCAGTGAACAGCAAAGAACAAATCACATCGCAGTTAAACTTTTTTGTAGAAGAGCCAGAACAACAAACAAAAACCAACCAATATGTTGGCAAAAATGTTTTTGGAACGCCTTATGAAGAATACGGCGGCTGGGGAATTTATATGTTTACGTTTGAATTAAACGGACAGATGCAATCAGCGGTGTATGAATTAGTTCCAACTGATGTTAATTCCATCCCACAAAAACCTATTCTGTCGCACGAAATTAAAGCAAGCAATGTAGGTTTGAAAAATGCATATTTGTTCAGCGTGGACGAGGCTTACAAATATGTGAATGGCTATCAAATCAACTGGTATGTAACAGGCAAAGCTCAAGACGGCAGAACATATGTGCTTTTGCCAAGTGATATAACAAACGAAGAGGTTGAAAACTCGATTTATGACGCCGACTCTGAAAGCCTCCGAACGGGGCACACCTTCCTTTTCGACCCTCCTATTGAAGGTTCTTGGACGATCACCTGCAAAATCTTAGACACCGATAAAACAGTTGTCTACACATCAACCAGCGAACAATTATCCACCGTTGAAGGTTTTGATGGAATGACAATCGTATATATTGTAATTGGCGCAGCCGCAGCCGCTGCAATAATCGTTGCCATTGTGATAATTGTTAAAATCAAAAAAGAAAAAGTTTATTAAAAATCAGCCGTTTGGCTGATTTTTTATAACACATTATGCAAATTTGCGCCCATGAAATGCAGATAGCTTTGACTGTAAAATTTCACCGCATCAAGGCAGGCTTTAAATTCTTTTACATCATTTTCTTGTTGATATACTTTCATTTTGCTTATTTCAAGCCCAATTTCTTGAATATTTTTGTGATTGACCAAAAAGCACATTTTGCTTTCATTTTCTTTCCAATGATATTCCAAATCGTCCACTGCCAAGGCGATTTTTTGCAGCCGCAAATCTTGCTGATTTTGACTTATATTCTCTAAATACAAACAATCGTTCATCGCTTGCGTCAGTCCGTTGTCGATAATAATTTCCTCCGCCACGCTAATGCCTATTAAAAACACAAAGATGAGCGCAAGCATAATTTTTGAAAAAATCTTCATGCCGCCCTCACGTTTTCAAAAATTTGTTTTTGCCCCTGTTTGAGTTGCAAATACACAACGCCGTTATCATCGATTGTCATAACCAAAACATCTTTGATTTTGGCTTTGTTTAAATTACTTTTTAAAAACTCTTGCAAAAAGTTTTCGTCTAAGTTTGCAAGCGCAAGATTTTCTTTCAGCACCTTGCC
>CALWTN010000059.1 GCA_944384475.1 uncultured Clostridia bacterium | reverse complement strand
GGTGGGAGATATATCAGCGCTTGGCTCACTCTTGCAAGCAAGTTCGCCTACGCTTGATATAACTCCCACCGTTCTTACAAACGGAGATATATCAGCGCTTGGCTCACTCTTGCAAGCAAGTTCGCCTACGCTTGATATAACTCCCACCAAAAAAAACAGTCATCGCAAGATGACTGTTTTTTTCACACTTTTTTGCCTAATTGAATATGTAAGGCAAGGAGGTTTTTTTAAAATGCCTATTATTTGTAATGACAACACCAACGGTTGCTACACAGGGCCGTATTATCCACGCCCAATTTTTAGATGCTGCTCGGGTGGCAGTTGCGGCGGGCCTAACACGATTGTAAATCCATCGCGCTCGGAGGAATGGGGCTTTTTTGTAGGTGGGGGCTTAGCCGTCACGCAAAATCAAGCGCTTCCGCTCACACTCAACGCCAGTGCAGGCACGGCTGTTTCACAGGGAGATGCCACAACTGTGGGGTTGACGGCGGGTTCATATCAAGTTTCCTTTTCTGTGACGGCGTCCTCGGCGACAAGCCCAATGGAGTTTGGGCTGCAACTCAATGGCTCGGTGCTGCCTTATTCAATCGTAACGGCGGCAGGCGATTCCACCGACAAATCCCTTTCAAATTCAGTGATTATCTCTGTTCCAACCAACGCAACGCTTAGGATTGTCAATCTGACGGCAGGAAATGCCACAGTCATCCGCAGCAATTTGGCGGCGACAAAACTTTTGATATGAGGCTAAAATTCTCTTTCATTTTTATTTTTAATGGCGTATAATAATTATAGGGATGGCGCAGGCTAGATAAAAGGAGGGGGAACATGAAAAGAGATTTTGTCAATGATGAACAACGGCTTTACTGGGAATTGTTTAGCAATGGACCAAAAGGGCTGAAAGGCAACCCGCTTCTTATCACTGAGTTTATGGAAATGGAAAGAGAAAGAAAAAACGTTAAGGTTGAGGAGATGTCAAGATAGCAAATGTCTACAAAAGTTAAGGCTTTCGTGCTGGAAGCAAAGGATAGTAAAGAAAAAGATAAACTTGCCACCCTTTACACTCTTGAATATGGCAAGTTTTTTGTTAATTTCAGGGGAGTAAGAGGGGCAAAAGCCAAGCTTAAAGCCGCCAAAGAGATTTTTACCTTTGGTGAATATGTTGTTGAGCAAACCAAGGCAGGCAACATTGTAACTGAGGCAAGCATAATCGACAACTTCATGCCTATTCGTGGCGACTTGAACAAGTTTTATGAGGCATGCTCGATTTTTGATATTGTCAAAAAGTTGGCAGGACAATCGTCCGACCCGACACTCTTTATCGAAATCGTCAAAGCGATGAAAGCGATTTGTTATGATAATTCGCCAAAATATTACGCATTATTAAAGTTTTTGATTAATATTTTTGAAAATATGGGCTACAAACTCAATTTTGACAAGTGCGCAAGCTGCGGCGCTCAGCTTACAGGAAAAAAGTTTTTAAATCTTGACTACGGCGAAATTGTTTGCGCTCATTGCAGACAGATGACGGCTTTAGAGGTTGCGCCTGCAACAATCAGCGCACTTAAAATTTTGAGGCAAACGCCGTATGAAAAGCTTAAAACCGTCAAACTCGGCGGCGGAGGCGAGGTTAAAGCGCTAAACCTTTTGTGCGAAAACTTTGAGTGGCGTTTTGGAAGCAAATTTTTTATAGATTAAAAGGTTGCATGGCGGCCTTTTTTTGTGCAAAAATTTTTTAATTTTCTTTTGAAAAATGCTTGACTTAAAGGGCGTTATTGTTTATAATTACTATGCTGTGAAATATGGGTTGATGCCCGAGGTTACTTTGGTTACCGGCAATCAAAGAGAACTTGGGCGGACAAGTTCGTGGCAAGACTGCGAGCGGCTGACCTTAAACCACATTTTTTATTGCCTAGCAGCATGAAACACACGGATGCGTGTTCGAGGGTTTCAAATGACAGGTGGGGCGAGGCAGTAAGGTCAAAACTAGGAGGAAAAACAAAGGGCAACAAAGAAAATCAGGATTAAACTTAAAGCGTTTGAACACTCTCTCATTGATGAAGCTTGCAAAAGAATCATCCTTGCTGCTGAGAAAAACGGCGCTAAAGTTGCTGGTCCAATTCCACTTCCAACTGACAAGGAAGTAGTCACAGTTATCCGTTCACCACATAAGCACAAGGATAGCCGTGAACAATTTGAGTCTAAGACTCACAAAAGACTTATCGATATTATCAGTCCATCCACTAAGGTTGTAGACGCTATGATGAAGCTCGACCTTCCAGCGGGTGTGGACATCCAAATTAAACTGTAAGGAGGCACTTCGTGAAAAAAGCAATACTAGGCAAAAAACTTGGCATGACACAAGTATTCAGTTCTAACGGAACTGTTATCCCTGTAACCGTTATTGAAGCAGGCCCTTGCAGTGTCGTTCAAGTTAAGTCAAAGGATAAAGATGGTTATGAGGCTGTTGTTGTTGCTTATGGCAAACAAAAGGAAAGCAGACTTAACAAACCTAAACTTGGAGTTTTCAAAAAGGCAGGCGTTGAGCCTTGCAGAATTTTGAGAGAACTTAAATTTGATAACTGCGCTGATTACAGCGTTGGACAAGTTATCGATTGTGGAATCTTTGCTGAGGGCGACAAGGTTGACGCTATCGGCACAACCAGAGGCAGAGGTTTTACTGGCGTTATTCAAAGATGGAATAACCACCGCCTTAAAATGAGCCACGGAACAGGCCCTGTTCACAGAGAAGTTGGCTCAATGGGTGCAAACTCAACACCATCCAGAGTTTTCAAAAACAAACACATGCCGGGACACTATGGATGCGAAAGAGTTACAATCCAAAACCTTGAAATAGTTAAAGTCGATGCAGAAAGAGGCGTTCTGCTTGTCAAAGGATGTGTTCCTGGCCCTAAGGGCTCAGTTGTTACCATTCGTGAGGCAATTAAAGCATAAAGGAGTTTAGAATAATGGCAAAAGTTAAAGTTTATGACATGTCGGCTAAGGTTGTTGGCGAAATTGAACTTAATGACGAACTTTTTGCTCTCCCTTATAACCAGCCTTTAATTCACGAGGCAGTGGTGGCATACGAAGCTAACCAAAGACAAGGGAATAAGAGCGCTCTCACAAGAAGCGAAGTTAGAGGTCATGCAAAAAAACCTTGGAGACAAAAGAAAACAGGTCGTGCTCGTCACGGCTCTACAAAATCTCCTGAATATACTGGCGGCGGAGTTGTGTTCGCACCAAAACCAAGAGATTTTTCTAAGAAAATGAATAAAACTGCAAAGAGACTTGCTCTGCTTACAGCTCTTTCAAGAAAATTAGAACTTGGACAACTTATTGTTCTTAAAGATTTTGAAATTGCAAGCGGCAAAACCAAAGACGCAAACGCATTCCTTAAAGCATTTGGCCTTTCAGGCAAAACACTTGTTGTTGGAAAGCAAAACTCTCAAAACACATTGCGTGCTTCGGCAAACATTAAGTCTCTTTCAACTGAGAATATTGCAACTTTGTCAACCTATCAAATTGTTGCAAACAAAAATGTTCTTCTCACTTGCGACTCAATCAAATCAATAGAGGAGGCTTACGCAGAATAATGGAAGCATATCAAATCATCAAAAAACCACTCTTAACAGAAAAAAGTTATGCTGGGATACAAGCGAAAGTGTATTCATTTGTGGTTGACAAAAGGGCAACCAAAACCGAAATTAAAAAAGCGGTTGAAAGCATTTTTGGAGTGGAAGTAGAAAAAGTTAACACAATGATTGTCAAAGGACATCAAAAAACTCAAAACACAAAAAGTGGAAGAACAGTAGGCAAAACCAGCGATTACAAAAAAGCAATCGTAACTTTGACTGAAAAATCAAAACCTATTGCATTCTTCGAAAGCTTGTCTTAATTAAAAGGAGGAAAACATGGCTATTAAGAAATCAAAACCAACGTCAGCCGGCAGAAGATTTTATTCTTCACTCGTGTTTGACGAAGTTACAAAGAAAACGCCTGAAAAATCTCTCCTTGCTGTTAAGAAAAAACACGCTGGAAGAAATGCTCAGGGCAGAATCACCGTTCGTCATCAAGGCGGTGGAAACAGACAAAAATATCGTATCATCGATTTCAAACGCAACAAGGACAACATTCCTGCAAAAGTGGTTGGAATTGAATACGATCCAAACAGAACCGCACATATCGCATTGCTCTCTTATGCAGACGGAGAGAAGAGATACATCATCGCTCCGCTTGGACTTAAAGTTGGCGACAGTGTTATGAGTGGCGAAAACGTTGAAATCAAAGTTGGAAACGCTCTTCCAATTTCATCAATCCCAGTTGGTTCGGTTATTCACAACATCGAACTTCAACCTAAGAAGGGCGCTCAACTTGGAAGAAGCGCAGGCAGCGCAATTCAACTTATGGCAAAAGAAGGCAAATATGCGACTCTCAGACTGCCAAGCGGCGAAATGAGAAAAGTTTTGCTTTCATGCCGTGCAACCATCGGAACAGTTGGCAACCTTGATCATGAACTTGTTTCACTCGGCAAGGCTGGCAGAAAACGTCACATGGGCGTTAGACCAACCGTTCGTGGTGTTGTAATGAACCCTAACGACCACCCACATGGTGGTGGTGAAGGAAAGAGCCCAGTCGGCATGGCGTCACCTATGACTCCATGGGGCAAACCTGCACTTGGTCTTAAAACCAGAAAGCATAAGAAAGCATCTGATCGCTTGATGGTTAAGAGAGTTAATTAGGAGAAATAACTATGCAGAAAGAAATTAAAAAACCTTATGTGCATCCATCTCTTGTTAAAAAAGTTAAAGAGATGCAAGAGAGCGGCGTAAAGAAACCTATCAAAACTTGGTCTCGTTCTTCAACAATCTATCCAGAGTTTGTAGGCTTTACTTTTGCTGTTCACAATGGCAAAAAACACATTCCAGTTTACTGCACGGCTGATATGGTTGGGCATAAACTTGGCGAATTTTCTCCAACAAGAACTTATAAAGGCCACGCTGCAAAAAAAGCAGCCAAAGGCGCTGGCAAGAAGTAAGGTGAGGTGAAAAATGGCTACAAGAATTAGACAAAAAGCAGAAAAAAGGGCTAAGGAAAAGGATACTCGTCCTTTTGCAATCGCAAGATACATTAGAATGAGCCCATCAAAGGTTAGAATTGTGCTTGACCTTGTAAGAGGCAAAAATGTTAAAGAAGCAGCCGCTATTTTAGCAAATATGCCAAATGCAGCAGCAGAGGCATCTTTGAAAGTGCTTAACAGTGCAGTTGCCAACGCTGAAAACAACAAAGGCATGCTTGCTGACAACCTTTTTGTTGCAGAGGCTTACGTTTGCGCTGGCCCTATTCTTAAAAGAATAAGACAAAGAGGCAAAGGCTCGGCTGACAGAATTTTGAAAAGGACATCGCACATCACAGTTGTGCTTGATGAAAAAAGATAGGAGGGCAAAATGGGACAGAAAGTTAATCCAATTGGATTCAGACTTGGTGTAAACAAAGAGTGGAACTCAACTTGGTATGCAAAGAAACAAGATTTTGCTCCAAATCTTTTGGAAGACCAAAAAGTTAAAAAGCACATTAAATCAAAATACAATGCATGTGGAATTTCAAAGGTTACTATTGAAAGAACACAAAACAAACTTGTAATCAACATTTTCACTGCTAAACCTGGCATGATCATTGGCGCAAAGGGTGCTGGCATTGAAAATATTAAAAAAGAAATTTCTAAGATTATCAGACCTGTAAAATCGCTCATTTTGAACGTAAAAGAGGTTAAAAAACCAGATCTTGACGCAGTTTTGGTGGCTGAGAGCATCGCTTCTCAACTTGAAAAACGTGTTCAATGGAGAAGAGCGCTTAAAATGGCTCTTCAAAGGGTTATGAAAGCAGGTGCAAAGGGCTGTAAAGTTCAAGTTGGCGGCGTTATTGACGGCGCAAACACACTTCATCGCTCAGAGCATTACATGGAAGGCACTCTTCCGCTTCACACTCTCAGGGCTGATATTGACTACGGCACAGCCGCTGCTTACACAAACTATGGCAAGCTTGGCATAAAGTGCTGGATTTATAGGGGAGACATTCTTCCTACAAAGTCGTCTGAAAAAGGAGGACAAGAATAATGTTAATGCCAAAGAGAGTTAAAAGAAGAAAAGTTTTCAGAGGCAGAATGACAGGCAAGGCAACAAGAGGTAACACTGTTGCTTACGGACAATACGGACTTATGGCTTTAGAGCCATGCTGGATTAAATCAAACCAAATTGAAGCAGCCAGAATTGCTATGACTCGTCATATCAAGCGTGGTGGTAAGGTTTGGATTAAGATTTTCCCAGACAAACCTGTTTCTAAAAAGCCTCTTGGAACACGTATGGGTTCAGGAAAAGGCGCACCAGAATTTTGGGTTGCAGTTGTTAAACCTGGCAGAATTCTTTTCGAAATCGAAGGTGTTTCAGAAGAACTCGCACGTGAAGCAATCAGACTTGCTGGACACAAACTTCCTTGCAAAACCAAGTTTGTAAAGAAGGAAACCGTTGCAGCAGAAGGTGGTGAGAAAGATGAAAATTAGTGAAATCAAAACTTTAACTCAATCTGAACTTAATGCAAGATTAAAAGAGTTAAACATGGAACTATTCAATCTTCGTTTCTCAAATGCTTCAAGAAATCTTGCAAATCCTGTTCAAATCAGAAATGTTAAGAGAGAAATCGCAAGAGTCAAAACAGTTATTAGAGAAAAAGAATTGGCTGGCGCAAATGGAGGAAACGATGGAAAATAGAAATTCAAGACTTACAAGAATTGGTCAAGTTGTAAGTGCTGGAAAAATGGATAAAACCATTGTTGTTTCAGTAACTTCAAGAGTTAACCATCCAATTTACAAAAAAGTCGTTCATAAAACAAAAAAATTCAAAGTTCACGATGAAAAGAACGAGTGTGGCATTGGTGACACCGTGTTAATCATGGAAACCAGACCTCTTTCAAAGGATAAATACTACCGTCTCGTTAAAATCATCGAGAAAGCTAAGTAGGAGGGCAATATGATTCAACCTCAAACAAGATTAAAAGTTGCCGACAACACCGGCGCTAAGGAAATCATGTGTATTAGAGTGCTTGGTGGCTCTTTCAGAAGAAGTGGCAATATTGGTGACATTATCGTTGCATCTGTAAAGAAAGCTATCCCAGGTGGCTCTGTTAAGAAAGGAGACGTTGTAAAAGCAGTTATTGTGCGCTCCTCAAAGGGTCTTCGCAGACCAGATGGCTCTCATATTAAATTTGATGACAATGCCGCAGTCATCATCGACAATCAAAAACAACCAAAAGGAACACGTGTTTTCGGGCCTATCGCAAGAGAACTTCGTGATAAGGGTTATATGAAAATTATCTCCCTTGCTCCTGAGGTTATTTAAAGGAGAAAGTCATGAAAATGAACATTAAAAAGGGTGACAATGTTTTAGTTATTGCTGGAAAAGACAAAGGCAAGCAAGGCAAAGTTATGGAAACCAGCCCAAAAACTGGCAAAGTGACTATTGAAAATGTCAATGTAGTAACTAAACACAAAAAACCAAGATCACAACAAGATAAAGGCGGCATTATCAAAAAAGTTGCTCCAATCGATGCATCAAACGCTATGGTGGTTTGCCCAAATTGTGGCAAGGCAACCAGAGTAAGTCATAAAGAAGTTGACGGCAAAAAAGTTCGCATCTGCAAAAAGTGTGGAGCCAGCCTTGATAAAGAACACGTAAAAACTGTTAAAAAAGAGGCTAAAAAAGCAGAAAAAACAGCAAAAAAAGCTGAAAATGCTGAAAAAATTCAAAAAAATGATGCCAAAGTTGAAACTGAGGCAACACAAGAAAAAGCAGTTAAATCTGCACCTAAAAAGTCGAAAACAACAGAGCAAGGCAAGTAAGAGAGGTTTGCTATGGCAAAGAAAGAACAAAATAGAATGGTTAAACTTTATAGAGAAGAGGTTGTTCCAGCGCTCACTGCTGAGTTTGGCTACAAAAATGTTAATGAAGTTCCAAAACTCGTTAAGATTATTGTAAATGCTGGGCTTGGCGATGTAAAAAGCAATTCCAAAAGTTTTAATATCGCACTTGAAGAACTTGCTGTAATCACTGGACAAAAACCTGTGGCAACAGTTGCTAAAAAATCAATTTCAAACTTTTCACTCAGAGAAGGCCAAAAAATTGGTGCAAAAGTTACTCTTAGAGGCGAGAAGATGTATGAATTCTTTGACAGACTTATTTCAATCGCTCTTCCAAGAGTGAGAGACTTCCATGGCGTGCCTGACAAAGCATTTGATGGAAGAGGGAACTACTCTCTTGGCATTAAAGAACAACTTATTTTCCCAGAAATTTCTTATGATAAAATTGAGAAAGTAAGAGGATTTGATATTTGCTTTGTAACTACTGCAAAAACAAACGCAGAGGGTAAGGCATTGTTAAAGGCACTTGGAATGCCTTTCAGCAAATAAGGGGTGAAATATGGCAAAGAAAGCACTTATTCAAAAACAACAAAGACCACAAAAATATAAAACCAGAGAATACACTCGTTGCAGTTTGTGTGGCAGACCTCATGCCGTTTTGAAAAAATATGGCATTTGCAGAGTTTGTTTTAGAGAACTTGCAAACAAAGGCGAAATCCCTGGCGTTAAAAAGGCTAGTTGGTAAGGAGGAGAAAGATGTTATTAACCACAGATTCAATCGCAGATATGCTCACAAGAATCAGGAATGCTCTCAAAGTTAAGCATGCTGATGTTGTTGTTCCTGCGTCAAAAGAAAAAACAGAAATAGCAAGAATTCTCCTTGAAGAAGGCTATATCAATGGCTTTGAAATCAAATCAAACGGCAAATACAACGAAATCATCATTTCTTTGAAATATGATGACGAAGGTGTAAGCGTTATTCAAGGTTTGAAAAGAATTTCAAAACCAGGGCTTAGAGTTTATGCTCAGGCTGACAAAATTCCGTATGTTATCAGCGGTCTTGGAATTGCAATAATCTCAACAAATAAAGGCATCGTAACCGACAAAGAGGCAAGAAAACTCAATGTTGGTGGCGAAGTGCTGGCATTTGTTTGGTAAGGAGGAAGAAATGTCAAGAATTGGTAATAAACACATTTTAATCCCACAAGGCGTTACGGTAACATTTGCTGACGGAGTTATCTCAGTTTCTGGAAGTAAAGGCACTTTAACACAAAAGATTGATAAAGTTGTTACTCCAAAAATTGAAAATAATCAAATTTTATTCGTAAAGAATGATGCAGAACAAGAAACAGACGCAAAACAAGGGCTTTACAGAGCGCTTGTTGCAAACATGGTTAAGGGTGTTAGTGAAGGCTTTGAGAAGACAGTTCTCATCAACGGCGTTGGTTACAAAGCACAGGTTAACGGCAAAAAAATTGTTTTAAACCTTGGCTATTCACATCCAATCGAAGTTGAAATCCCAGCTGATCTTAATGTAGTTTGCCCATCAGTTACAGAAATTAAAATTTCAGGAATTGACAAGCAAAGAGTTGGACAATTTGCATCAAATTTACGTGATCTTAGACCTGTTGAGCCATACCATGGTTATGGCGTTAGATACAGCGATGAGGTCGTAATCAGAAAAGTCGGAAAAGCCGCAGGTAAAGGCAAGAAATAGGGGGAAGGGCAATGATTAACGTAAAAGATAAAAACAGCGAAAGAAAAGTTCGTCATGCAAGAGTTAGAAAACATCTTTCTGGCACAAGCGAGAAACCAAGACTTTGCGTTTACAGATCGCTTAACAAAATTTACGCTCAGATTATTGATGACGAAAGAAGAGTTACTCTTGTTAGCGCTTCTTCTCTTGACAAAGAAATCGCACCAAGCCTTGCAGGAAAAAGCAAAACTGAACAGGCTAAAATCGTGGGCGAGGAGATTGCTAAACGTGCTAAAAAAGCAAAAATCAAAGAGGTGGTTTTTGACAGAGGCGGCTACATCTACACGGGCAGAGTTGAGGCACTTGCAGAGGGTGCTAGAAGCGCTGGCTTGAAATTTTAGGAGGAAGGGAAATGGAAGAAGTTAAGAAAGACAAAAAATTTGAACCAAAATCCAGAGACAACCGCCGTGCCCCAAGAGAAGACAACGGGTTTGAAAGCAAACTTGTTTGTGTTAGAAGGGTTACAAAGGTTGTTAAAGGTGGTAGAACACTTCGTTTCTCTGCCTTGGTTGTTGTTGGCGATGGCAAACACAATGTCGGAATTGGCGTTGGTAAAGCAGCCGAAGTTCCAGCAGCTATTGACAAAGCAACAGCAGCTGCAAAGAAAAACATGCACTTAATTCGTGTTGTAGATGGAACAATTCCTCATGAAGTTACTGGCAAGTTTGGCTCTTCAAACATCATCATGCTTCCTGCTAAACAGGGAACTGGTGTAATCGCAGGCGGCAGCGCTCGTGCAGTTTTGGAACTTGCAGGCATCAAAGACATAGTTACAAAAATTCATGGCTCAACCAATAAAATCAATGCGGTTAAAGCAACAATGAACGGGCTGATCGCTCTTCGCACACGTGAAGAGGTTGCCGCTCGCCGTGGCAAAAACCCAGAGGAAATATAGGAGGGCATTATGGCAGAGAAAACTATAAAAGTAACTTGGGTTAAGTCCACAATCGGATATAACAAAAAACAAGCAAAAATAGTCGAAGCATTAGGCTTTAAAAAACTTGGTCAAACAAGAGTTTTGCCTGATAATGCAAGCATCAGAGGAAGCATCTTCCTTGTAAAGCACTTGCTTAAAGTGGAAGAGGAGTAGGAGGATATTATGCAAATAGGAGATCTTAAACCTGCCCAAGGCGCAACCACTAAAAAAGTTAGGGTTGGCAGAGGAATTGGAAGCGGCATTGGCAAAACAAGTGGCAAAGGCCACAAAGGTCAAAATGCTAGAAGCGGTGGAGGAGTTAAAGCCGGTTTTGAAGGCGGAAACATCCCTCTTATTCGTAAAATTCCTATTAGAGGATTTAACAATAAAAACTTCAAGAAGGTTTATTCAACAATCAATGTTGGAGAATTAGACGTTCTTGAACCAAACTCAGAAGTTGATATCAACTTCCTTTATGAAAACAGATTCATTGGCAAAATTCAGCCATATGGATTAAAAATTCTTGGAAACGGGGAACTTACAAAGCCTCTTGTTATCAAGGCAAAGAAAGTTACCGCTGCTGCAAAAGAAAAAATCGAAAAGGTTGGCGGAAAAATTATTGAGGAGTAAGGTATGTTTAAAACCCTATATAACGCTTTCAAGATAAAAGATGTTAGAAGAAAGTTATTGTTAACACTTCTTCTTCTTTTCATATACAGGCTTGGTTGCTGGTTGCCTATTCCAGGATTTGACATAAGTGCAATTTTGGAACAAGACAACAATCTTTCAAGCGGCACAAGCATTTTCGGATTGATGAATTTGCTTAGCGGTAATGCGCTGCAAAATTGTTCAGTGTTGGCGCTTGGCGTGTCGCCGTATATTACGGCAAGCATTGTCATCCAACTTTTAACAGTTGCGATTCCTGCTCTTGAATGGCTTTCAAAGCAGGGCGAAGACGGCAAAAGAAAGATAAATCTTTACACAAGAATTGCTGCGCTTGTGCTTTCAATAGCGCAGGCGGTAGGCATTGTTGTTGCTTACAGTGACGGCTTAGACGCAGGCAACGCTCTTTGGCAAGGCGCTCCAACATGGCTTATTGGCATGGGCGTTGTAATCATCTTAGTCGCAGGCGGAATGTTCACAGTTTGGATTGGTGAAAGAATCACCGATTTAGGCGTTGGCAACGGCATGAGCTTGTTGATTTTTGTTGGTATTCTTTCTTCAAGCATGAGTGGCATTGCAAATGCAATCCAACTTGCTATTCAAGATATTTCAACAGTTTGGACAATCGTGCTTTATGTTGTCGCAGTGATTTTAATCTTCGGTTTGATTGTTTTTGTAGACAGTGCAGAACGTAAAGTTCCAATTCAGTATGCAAAGCAAATCAAAGGCAGAAAAATGTATGGTGGGCAAAGCACATTCATCCCAATAAAGGTGAACGGATCTGGGGTTATTCCAATCATCTTTGCAAGTGCGCTTTTAACATTCCCACAACTACTGATTTCAATCTTTGCACCTGAATCGACATGGTATCAGCAATGGCTTGGGACAAACTCATGGCTTTACATTGTGCTTTTGGCGTTGTTGATTTTGGCATTCTCATTCTTCTACGCACAAATCACGTTGAACACCGAAGACATCAGCAAGCGCATACAGCAGCAGGGCGGCTTTATCCCTGGTATAAGGGCAGGAAAGCCGACAGCCGATTATTTAAAGAAGATTTCAAGAAGAATAACACTTTTTGGTGCAATCTTCTTGGCTCTTATCGCACTCATTCCATCGCTTGCATTTAAAGCGATTGGCGACTCAGTAAGTTGGGGAGTGCTTATCAACGCATTCAGCGCAACTGGGCTTATGATTCTTGTCAGCGTGGCACTTGAATTTGACAAACAGCTTGAAGCGCAAATGCTTATGAGAAACTATAAAGGTTTCTTAAACTAATGGCTATTTCAATGGGAGGAAATTTCCTCCCGTTGTGAAGCAATAGTGAAAGCAATTTCACAAAAATTGGGCAAAACGTTTTTAAAAGGAGATTTAACATGAAACTTGTGCTTTTAGGAGCAGCAGGCAGCGGCAAAGGAACACTTGCTAAAAAAATCACAGCGGATTTTGGCATTCCACAAATATCAACTGGCGACCTTTTTAGAGAGATTGTAAAAACCCAATCACCGCTTGGAAGGCTTGTTAAATCATACATTGATAAAGGCGCTCTTGTTCCGAATGAAGTGACTTTTGATGTTCTTAAAAACAGAATTTCACAAAAAGACTGCAAAAACGGGTTTATTTTGGATGGCTTCCCTCGTTCTCTTGAACAGGCTCAAATGCTTTCTAAACTTACAGATGTTGATGCAGTAATAAGCGTGGAACTTGATTTTGAAGAAATCGTCAAAAGGCTTGTTTCAAGAAGGACTTGCCCAAAATGTGGCGACATTGACAATGCAAACTATCAAGGCTTTACTGGTAATTGCAGAAAATGCGGCACAAAACTGTTTCAGCGTGATGACGATAAACCTGAAGCAATAAAAGCTCGTCTGGAAGTTTATAAAAACAACATAACACCACTTATAAACTTCTACGGTGATAAGGTGTTTAAAGTTTCAAGTGCAGGCACGCCTGACGAAACTTATGCACCAGTAAAAACTTTTTTGGTTAAATTGGAGGCAAAAATTTGAACCATTTTTCGCCAGCAGAGATTGTTTTGATGAAAAAGGCTGGGCAGCTTACACGTGATGCATTAAATTATGCTGAAACGCTTATAAAACCCGGCATTTCTACGTTAGAACTTGACAACTGCGTAAAAAAGTTTATAATAAACAGTGGTGGTCAGCCTTCCTTTTTAGGTTATGAAGGATTTCCAGCAAGCATATGCGCTTCTGTCAACGAAATGGTTGTGCATGGAATTCCGTCTGCCGATATAATTTTAAAAGAAGGCGACATTATCAGCATCGATGTTGGAGTGATCTATAAAGGCTACAACGGTGATGCTGCACGAACCTTTCCTGTTGGAAAAATTTCGCCAGAAAAAGCAAGGCTTATTGAGGTGACCAAACAGTGCTTCTTTGAAGGCATCAAGCACCTAAAAGTTGGCGAAAGACTTGGCAAAGTTTCACATGCCATTCAAACCTACGCTGAAAAACATGGTTACAGCGTGGTGAGGGAGTTGGTGGGACACGGCATTGGCAGAAAAATGCACGAGCCGCCAAACATCCCAAACTATGGCAAAGAAACGGACGGGCCAATTATCACAGACGGCGCTTGCCTTGCGATAGAGCCCATGATCAATATGGGCAAAAAAGAAATTGCAATGCTTCGTGACGGCTGGGGAATTGTTACACGAGACCATATGCCATCAGCGCATTACGAAAACACAGTTTTTGTGACAAAAGATGGCGTGGAAATTCTGACTTTGTAGGTGAATTATGCAGGTTGGAGATATCGTTATTGCAACAAAAGGAAAGGAAGAGAATGACTTCTTTGTGGTTGTGAAGATTGATGGCGGCTTTGCTTACATAGCAAATGGAAAACGTGTGTCGGTGTTCAAACCTAAAAAGAAAAATGAGAAACACATTCAAAAAGTTTCAAATCAAAGATTTTTGCTAAGCGATGAAAAAGATATTAAAGTCGATGCCGCTGTGCGAAAATATCTAAAAACTCAAAAGGAGAGGATATGTCAAAGGAAGATGTAATTGAATTTGAAGGTGTGGTGGAGGAATTATTGCCTAATTCCACATTTAAAGTTCGCCTCATCAATGGGCATGTCATAATCGCTTATATCTCTGGCAAACTCAGGGTGCATTGCATCAGGGTTGTGGAAGGAGATAAAGTAAAAGTCGAAATGAGCCCTTACGACCTTACAAAAGGGCGCATAACATGGCGAGATAAGGGTTAAGAAGGAGTAAATTATGAAAGTAAGAGCATCCGTTAAACCTATTTGCGACAAATGCAAAGTGATTAAAAGAAACGGAAAAGTTATGGTTATTTGCCCTAAAAGTGCTAAGCACAAACAAACTCAGGGCTAAAATTAAGGAGATAAAAATATGGCAAGAATTGCAGGTGTAGACCTTCCAAGAGAAAAAAGATTAGAGATAGGACTTACCTATATCTATGGTATCGGCCAAGTTACGGCTGGTAAAATTTGTGCTGCAACAAAAATCAGCCCAGACATCAGGGTTAAAGATTTGACAGACGATCAAATTGCTAAACTTCGTTCTTACATTGAACACAATGTAACCGTTGAGGGTGATCTTAGAAAAAAAGTTAGCCTCGATATTAAAAAATTGAACGAAATGGGCTGCTATCGTGGCATTCGTCATCGTAAAGGACTTCCTGTTCGTGGACAAAACACACGCAACAACTGCAGAACAAGGAAAGGACCAAGAAGGGCTGTTGCTGGCTCATCTAAGAAGGGTAAATAAGGAGAAAGATAATGGCAACAAAAACTAACACTAAAACTAAAAAAACTACCACCAGAGTTAAAAAGAGAGTTTCAAAGAACATTGCTCATGGACAAGTTCACATCAAAACCTCTTTCAACAACACAATCGTAACCTTCTCAGATGCAGAGGGCAATGTTGTTTCGTGGTGTAGTTCAGGTAAACTTGGGCTTAAAGGCTCAAAGAAAAGCACACCTTTTGCTGCTCAAACATGTGTTGAAGAAGCCGCAAAAATTGCAAAAGAGCATGGACTCAACTCGGTTGAAGTTTATGTTAAAGGTCCGGGCAGCGGAAGAGAGGCCGCTATCAGGGCTCTTCAAAATTGTGAACTCAATGTAACTCTTATTAAGGATGTTTCTCCAATCGCACACAATGGATGCAGACCTCCTAAGGTAAGAAGAGTTTAAAAGGAGAAATACTTATGGCAAGAACTATTGAACCTGACTGCCGTCAGTGTAGAAGAGAAGGCTGCAAGCTTTTCCTTAAAGGGGAAAGATGCACCACTAAAAAATGTGCTATGGAAAGACGTCCTGTCATTCCTGGACAGCACGGAAATTCACGCAGAAGAGTTACATTCACAGAATATGGCTCACAACTTCGTGAAAAACAAAAAATAAAAAGAATTTATGGCTTGTTAGAAAACCAGATGCGCTCATACTATGAAGAAGCAGAAAGAATGAAAGGCGTTACTGGTGACAACATGCTCTCTCTGATTGAAAGAAGGCTTGACAACGTTGTTTATCGCATGGGCATTGGCGCAAGCAGAAAGCAAAGCCGCCAAATGGTAAACCATGGGCTTATCACAGTAAACGGCAGACGTGTTGATATTGCATCTTACATTGTTAAAGCTGGCGATGAAATTGCTGTTAAAGAAAACAAACTTGAAAAACCAATGATCAAAGCACTCAAAGGCATGAAAATTGTAATGCCAAAATGGCTTGAATTCAACAGCGAAACTCTTAAAGGAAAAATTCTTGCTCTTCCTCAAAGAGATGATGTGGATGCAGATATTAATGAACGTCTTGTAATCGAGCTTTATTCGAGATAATTGGAGGGATAAAAATATGATGGAAATGGAAAAACCAAAAATCGTTTGTGAAGAAACCGAAGGCGGCGCTTACGCTAGATTTACAGTTGAGCCACTTGAAAAAGGCTATGGAATAACACTTGGAAACTGCATGAGAAGAACTTTGCTTTCTTCACTTCCAGGTTCAGCACCAATCGCTGTTCGAATCGCTGGCGTGCCTCACGAATTTTCAACAATCAGAGGCGTAACCGAAGATGTGGTTGATATTATCTTAAATCTCAAAACTTTGTTTGTTAAATCAAACAATAAAGACAGAGATTTTGTTACATTTTTAAGAATTAGAAAACAAGGCGCTGGCGAGGTTACTGCAAAGGACTTTGAGCCAAATGACGAAATTGAAATTCTTAATCCAGACCTCCACATCTGCACAATGGACGATGGCGCTGTGCTTGACATGGATGTTATGATTGGCAATGGAAGAGGCTATGTTCCAAGCGCTCAAAACAAATCTAAATTTGACAACATTGATTTCATCGCAATGGATTCACTTTTCTCACCTGTTAAGAAAGTAAATTTCAGCGTGGAAGCAACTCGTGTTGGACAAAGCGTAGATTTTGACAAACTTGTTTTAGAAGTTGAAACAAACGGCACAATCAAAGCCACCGAAATTGTTGCTCTTGCAGGCAAAATCATGACAGAGCATGTTGGTCTTTTTGTTGAACTTTGTGAAGACATGGCAAACGAACAAATTTTGGTTTCGAAGGAAGAAGACAAACAAGTTAAAATTTTGGAACTTCCAATCGAAGAAATGGATCTTTCAGTTAGATCTTACAACTGCCTCAAACGTGCAGGCGTAAACACTGTTGAGGATATTGTGAAGAAATCAAGAGCCGATATGCTTAAAGTTAAAAACCTTGGCATTAAGTCTATTGACGAGGTTATTCAAAAACTCGAAAGCTATGGCCTTTCACTTCGCAAAGATGAAGAATAAAAGGAGAGAACAATGGCTAACGATAAACTTGGTAGACCATCCAAAGAAAGAAGCGCAATGCTTCGTGGTTTGGTGACAGACCTTCTTTGGTATGGAAAAATTCAAACAACCCTTGCAAAAGCAAAGTCTGTTCGTTCTGAGGCCGAAAAACTTTTGACAGCAGCAATCAAAACTTATAAAGACACTGTTACTGTAACAAAAGAAATCAAAGACGACAAAGGTGTTAAAGTTAAAACCGAAGTTGTAAATGACGGGCCAAAGAAGCTTGCTGCCAGAAGAAAAATTATGGCTTATGTTTATGACAAGCAAGAACAACGTGGCGAAAAAGAAAGCAAAACTGCTTTTCAGGCAAGAGTGGAAGGAATCAATCATCCACTTTTGGAAAAGATTTTCAACGTTTACGCTCCAAAATATGCTGAGCGTGCTGAAAAACTTGGACAGGGTGGTGGATACACTCGCATCATCAAACTTGGCATGCGCAGAGGCGATGCCGCTGAGATGGC
>CALWTN010000058.1 GCA_944384475.1 uncultured Clostridia bacterium | reverse complement strand
ACCTCCTTGCCTTACATATTCAATTAGGCAAAAAAGTGTGAAAAAAACAGTCATCTTGCGATGACCGTTTTTTTGGTGGGAGTTATATCAAGCGTAGGCGAACTTGCTTGCAAGAGTGAGCCAAGCGCTGATATATCTCCCACCATGCAAACGCAACCAAGTTGCGTTTCATTTTTTTTGCTTTGCAAAAAAAATAGAAGCACGACATTTTTGTCGTGCTTCTGCATGGTGGGAGTTATAGGGCTCGAACCTATGACCCTCTGCTTGTAAGGCAGATGCTCTCCCAGCTGAGCTAAACTCCCAAATTTAGGATGCAAGATAAATATATCAAAGTTAAAAAACTTTGTCAACAACTTTTAATAAAAAAATAAAAAAAAGTCTTGAAAATTTTCAAGACTTTTTAAATGTTTTAACAATTATGCTTGTAAGAACTTGATTGTAATTGTGTTGTCCACACCCTCTTCTGCAGCTGCAAAGTTGATTTCATTTAAGACGTCTATCAATGACACGTCATAGAAATTTAGTTCATAGAATCTATAGTCATCAACACCTTGATATTCAACAGCAATGTATTGAATGCTGCCAACCTCTTCCTTTGGGAAGCTAAGAAGGTCTAAAATGTTAAGTTCTTCAATATTCTCATTGTCGGCTTTGGCAATCGTCATTGTCAAACCTGCAAATTCATAAAAATCACTGCCTGCTGGGACTTCTAAAACAATGTCATCAACCAATTCCCAAATAGGAGCTGCGACAACTGTTGTTTCGCTTTGATCAACCAAATATCTGTCGATGCCGTTTTGAGCTTCAACAAACGCAGTTGCATCATCGTTAAAGCGATATTCTTTATCTCCAATTTTGATGCCTACAAGATTGTAGAAGTTTCTGCTTGGCTGCTTGTCAAGCACAAGTCCGTTTGCTGTGTTGTATGAAATTGAACCTTGCAAGCTATAATCAGTTGCGTCAATGTTGATTGTGTAGTCAATTTCGCTTTGAACTGTGTAAGCTGCTGTAAGTTCAACCTCTTCTGCTGTTCCGCTAAATGTTGCGGCTGTGTAAACCTTGCCTGCTGTCTCCCAGCCTTGGAAAACTTTCCAGCCATTTTCATAAACATCAGCGACATCAGATTTCAAAGGCTCGCCATATGTTAAAGTTACTTGCTCTGTTGAGCCAGAACCATAGTTATAGGTAACCAAGAACTGCTTTGCCGTGAAGTTTGCTGTATATGTCATGCTTTCGGTAGGAACAAATTTGTATGTTGCAGAGCCATTTCCGATTGCTTCTTGAGCTTCGTTTTCCCAACCTGCAAAATTGTATCCAACTGCGCTTGCTGTTAAGATAACCTCTTGACCGCTGCGAACTTTTACTGTTTCGGCGTCATTTACTGCAACCGTAACACTGCCGCCTGCAACCTCTTTGTCAACAGCAGACTCAACCTTTATTTGATAATATACAAAAGCTTTAAAATCTGCTGTGATTGTTGTGTCGGCAGAAGCGCTGAATTTATATTCTTGTGCCTGAGAAACATAATCAGTGCCTTGATCTTGCTTCCAACCTGCAAAATCATATTCTGATGCAGAGTATGAAACAGTTACGTCTGTTCCGTTTTTAGCCCAATAAATGTTTTTGTTTTCTTTATCTTGATAAACGCTTTCGCCTGTTGCGTTAAGGCTGATCGCCCCACCTTCCACATCTTCAACAGGTTTATCTACAACGTAGCCGAGTGTAATTTTCTCAAACTGTGAAGCGTCTACAACAAGAGTGTAGTTTGAATCTTTAGTAATTTCTGCTTTGTAAACAAACTCTTGCGCATCTTCTAAAATGCTGTCCGAGCCTTGATATGAAGCTTTTGATCCGTTGTATAAACCAACAAGTTCATAATCTGTCAGTTCGAATGTGATGGTTGCCTCACTGTCTCTCTTAACGTTTGCAACCAAAGTTTGGTTTTCATACTGTGTTGAAAGTTCTTTTCCGTTAACTTTAACCGTCACGTTTGCATCTGGTGAAACAGTTGCGGCATTTTGGATAACCACGTCAACGCTAACCTTGTAAGTAAGCGCAGTGGTAAGACAAATTGCCGTTGTGATAACAACAGCCAAAATCACCAAAACCAACGTGCAATAAGTTAAAATTTTAGTAAGTTTATTAGACATAATCCCTCCTAAAACCATGATTTAAAGCATTAAATCATTTTCTTACGCTTTAGTATACCACGAAATAAAAATAATTTCAATACCTTTTTTAAATTTTTAGTAGGAAAATAATATTCTAACTTACTCCAAAAAACAAATTGCAAAAGTTTTTATTGTACAAAAGAGTATATTTTCTTATTTTTTAATAAAAATTTGCAATGCAGCCTAAAATATGCTAAACTATGCTTAACGAGGGAGGGTTAAATGAAAAACGATTTGCATATACGAACGAATTTCTCAGCAAGCGCTGCCAAAGATTGCGATTGGAGAAAAGTTTTAAAGAAATGCCAAGATGAAAAATTGGACAGAATTTCAATTACTGATTTTGATACTTGCATATTTCATGTTATCAATAAATTAGTGGACACATCATGTATATTTAGTGGAAAAATCGTAACTGGAATGGAATGCGATGTATGTGAAAATGGCATAACATTTGAACTTTTGGCATATAATTTTGAGCCATTTAAAACTTTATCTTGGTCATATAAAACATATGGGACATTGGAAGATCGTCAAACAAAAATCAAAAATTTGTTGATTGAAAAAGCAAAACAACATAAAATAAAAATTGACTGCAAACAAAAATTCAATGGCAAAGTGGATTTTGCCCATAAATATGTTTATGAATGCATGTTAAAATATAAAGAGAACAAAAAGTTTTTTGAAAAACATAACATTCAAAATTTAAGTGATTTTTACAGATTGAGCACTAAACAAAAAGCGTTCCCTTTATATGTAAATATGTCCAAGGTCTTCCCGAGTGTAAAAAAAGTTGTTAATTTCATCCATTCAGTTGGTGGTTTTGTGGTTTTGGCTCAACCTTGTAAGAGTGGCAATAACAGCAATCTTGATTTTATATTAAAAAAGGTGTTAGAATGTGGTATAGACGGGATCGAAGTTTATCATCCATCACACAGCATTGAAGACATAAAATTTCTTTTGAAATTCAGTAAAGAGCATAATCTGATCGTCACAGGCGGAAGTAATTTTAACGGCAAGCCTGAAAATAATGAGATGGGAATAAAAAATATTGATAAAGCAGAAAAAGAAATATTAAACGGCGCAAAACTATAATAACAAAGAAAAACGACAAGCAATATAAAATAAGCGAAGACTGCTTTGCAGCCTTGCACACTGCCAGAAAAAAAAAAGCGCACCCTTGCGGGTGCGTTTTTTGTTATCTGGCAGTGTTCATTAGGGCTTGCCCGCATCGCCACGCATACTTCTTTGACTTGGCGATATCTTCCCTTCCGGGAAGAGAGAACATTGCAAAAATTAAAATCAAAAAAGCAACCTTTTAAGGTTGCTTTAACGAAAGTAATCTGGCAGTGTTCATTAGAAAAACGTAAGTTTTTCGCATCGTAGATATCTTTCCGGCCGGGAAGATAGGCACAATTTTAATTGTGCAGTGCGTCAAACGTCGCACAACACTGCCAGAAAAAAAAGCGCACCCTTGCGGGTGCGTTTTTTTGTTATCTGGCAGTGTTCATTAGGGCTTGCCCGCATCGCCACGCATACTTCTTTGACTTGGCGATATC
>CALWTN010000057.1 GCA_944384475.1 uncultured Clostridia bacterium | reverse complement strand
ATGGCAGAAAGTTTGACAACATACTTGGGCGACAGAAAGTTTAAAGTTAAGTATCTTCACAGCGAAATTGACACCATGGAAAGGGTGGAGATTATCAACGGCTTGCGAAGCGGAGAATTTGATGTGCTTGTGGGCATCAATCTTTTGCGTGAAGGGTTGGATATGCCAGAAGTTGAACTTGTGGCAATTTTGGATGCCGACAAAGAAGGCTTTTTGCGAAGTGAAGGGGCACTTATTCAAACCGTGGGCAGGGTTGCAAGAAATGCTAACGGCAGGGCGATCATGTATGCTGATGAAATCACCGATTCTATGCGCAGGGCGATTGACGAAACTCATCGCAGGCGAGAAATTCAAATGCAGTATAACAAGCAGCATAATATCACTCCAACCACAATCAGAAAAAATGTTAAAAACACACTTGAAATCACCAAAAAACTTGGCTATGATGATATTGCTAAAAAAGATATCCCAGCCGAAATTGAAAGACTTACGGCTATGATGAAACTGGCATCCAACTCGCTGGATTTTGAAAGAGCGATTGAAATTAGAAATAAAATTTTGGTTTTGAAGAAAAAATTAACAAAAAAGGGTTAAAAATGGAAGAAAATATTAAAATTATTGGCGCAAAAGAAAATAATTTGAAAAACATCAACTTAACTATTCCACGAGATAAGTTGATCGTTTTTACTGGCGTAAGTGGCTCGGGCAAAACTTCTCTCGCCTTTGGAACAATCTTTGCAGAGGGGCAGAGAAGATATATTGAAAGCCTTTCTTCATATGCGCGCATGTTTTTGGGGCAAGCGCAAAAGCCAGATGTTGAAGCGATTGAAGGTTTGTCGCCAGCAATTTCCATCGACCAAAAAACCACCAATCACAACCCGCGTTCAACTGTTGGAACTGTCACCGAAATTTATGATTATTTAAGATTGTTGTTTGCAAGGGTTGGGGTTGCGTATTGCCCAAATTGTCATAAAGCAATTTCGCGCCAAACAATCGATCAAATTGTCGATGATGTCATCTCGAAGCCGCAGGGCAGCAAAGTTACAATTTTAAGTCCAGTTGTCAGAAAGGAAAAGGGCGCTTTTGCCAAACTTTTTGATTCTTTAAGAAAAAGCGGCTATGTAAGAGTGCTTGTTGATGGCATTTTGTATACGCTTGATGAAGAAATTGAACTTGACAAAAACATTAAACATGAAATAAAAGTTGTCATCGACAGGTTGATTTTAAAAGACGGCGTTGAAGCAAGGCTTAGCGAAAGTTTAGAGACAGCAATCAAACTTGCTGGTGGGCTTGCGATTGTGGATTTTGATGGAAATGAAGAGCTTTACTCCACCAATTATTCTTGCCCAACTTGTGGCTGGACGCTGGAAGAAATTTCGCCAAGGCTGTTTTCTTTCAATGCACCGTTTGGAGCTTGCTCGAACTGCTCGGGGCTTGGCGAGATTGCAGATATAGACGAAGCGCTTGTGCTTAAAAATTCACATTTAACGATTGCACAAGGCGCATTCAACATCACAGGCTGGCGTTATGAAGAAGGCAGCATGGCAAAACTTTATTTTGATGCGCTGAGTGAAAAATATGGAATTGAACTTGATAAACCAGTCAAAGATTTGCCAAAAAAGCACATTCAAATTCTTTTATACGGCAACGGCGGCGAAAAAATGGATATTTTCAAAGATGCTCGCCGAAACAAGATGGAAGAGCATTTTCGTGGCTCACGTGCGCTGAGCTTTGAAGGGCTTATCAACAATCTAAAACGCCGCTTGGCGGAAACAAAAAGCGAATTTATGCGCTTTGAACTTGGCAAGTTTTTGAGAAATCAAACTTGCAAAGTCTGTCATGGAAAAAGATTAAACCAATCGGCGCTGGCAATAAAAATTGACGGAAAGGATATTATTGACATTTGTGACATGCCTGTCAGCGAACTTTTGCCATATATGCAAAATCTCAAACTGCCAAAATACAAAATGGTTGTGGCGGAGGGCATTTTAAAAGAAATCAACGCTCGTCTTAAATTTTTAAGCGATGTGGGGCTGGGCTATCTCACGCTTTCACGCTCGGCAGAAACACTTTCGGGCGGAGAGTCGCAGCGTATCAGGCTTGCAACGCAGATTGGCTCGGGGCTTGTTGGCGTGCTATATATTTTGGATGAACCAAGCATAGGCCTTCATCAGCGAGACAATGAAAAACTGCTTGCCACACTAAAAAACTTGCGTGATCTTGGCAACACTCTTATTGTTGTGGAGCATGACGAAGAAACTATGCGTGAGGCCGATTGGATTGTCGATGTCGGGCCGTATGCTGGCGTGCATGGCGGTGAAATTGTTGCAAACGGCACGCTTGAAGATGTGCTTAAAAGCCCTAATTCAGTCACTGCAAAATTTTTGCGTGGAGAAGAAAAGATTGAAATTCCTTCGTCTCGCAAGCAGCCGTCAGGTTATTTAAAGGTTTTTGGTGCGGCTGAAAACAACCTTAAAAAGATGAATGTAGATATTCCACTTGGCGTGCTTACTGTTGTTACGGGCGTTTCGGGCAGCGGAAAATCAAGCCTTGTAAACGAAGTGGTGTATCCATATCTTTCCAATGCGCTCAACGGCAGCAAGTTGGAACTTGGCAAATTTGATAAAATTGAGGGCGTGGAGCAACTTGACAAGGTTATCTGCATCGATCAAGCGCCGATCGGCAGAACTCCACGAAGCAACCCTGCAACTTACACAGGGCTTTTCACGCCGATTAGAGAACTTTTTGCAGCCACACCGGATGCTAAAATGCGCGGGTTTACTGCAAGCAGATTTTCGTTCAACGTGCATGGTGGCAGATGCGAAGCCTGTGATGGCGCTGGCGTCAAAGAAATTGAGATGTATTTCTTGCCAGATATATCCGTGCCGTGTGAAGTGTGCAAAGGCAAAAGATATAATCGTGAAACTTTGGAAGTAAAATACAAAGGCAAAACGATAACTGATGTGCTAGATATGACGGTTGAAGAGGCGCTTGAATTTTTTGCGGCAGTACCAAGCATAAAAAACAAGTTGCAAGCGCTTTACGATGTTGGACTTTCTTATATCAAGCTTGGGCAACCTGCCACAACTCTTTCTGGCGGCGAAGCACAAAGGGTTAAACTTGCCACCGAACTTGCCAAGCGTGAAACGGGCAAAACGTTTTATATTTTGGATGAACCAACCACAGGCTTGCACATGTATGATGTAAAAAAACTTATCAAAATTTTAAACAGGCTTGTTGGCAATGGCAATAGCGTTGTGGTGATTGAACACAATTTGGATGTGATCAAGTGCGCCGATCAGATTATCGATCTTGGGCCAGAAGGTGGTTCGGGCGGAGGAGAAGTTGTTGCAACTGGCACGCCAGAGCAGGTTGCTGAAAATGCCAAATCTTTTACGGGAAAGTTTTTAAAAAAGATTTTGAAAAACAAATAAAAGTTGCAAATTTCGTTGCGAAGTGATAAAATATTGCCATGCGAATTATAAGCTTGGCCTCTGGCAGCGATGGAAATATGACGTATGTTGAAAGTGAAAAAGTCAAATTTTTGGTTGACATTGGTCTTTCTTGCGCCGAAGCGGTTAAACGGCTGAAACTTATAGGCGTTAGCCCTGATGAAATTGATGCAATTTTGGTTACGCACGAGCATCACGATCACATAAAAGGCGTGGACGCTTTTTCATATAAATACGATAAGCCAATTTTTGCACATAAAAGCGTTTGGGAAAACATGAAGTTTAAGCTTATTAAAACGCCGTCCAAAAACCGCCGATTTTTTGAAACCGACACCTTTAACTTGCGTGATGTTGTGGTTCATGCAGTAGAAGTTCCGCACGATGTGCCTTGTTTTGGTTTTTGTTTTGAAAATAATGGTGCAAAGATAAGTATTTTAACAGATGTTGGACATACTAGCGATAGAATACTTGAAAGTATTCGGGGAAGTCAGTTAGTATATCTTGAAGCCAACTATGACAAAATCATGCTTAAAGAAGGTAAAAACTATCCGCTTGCGCTTAAACACAGAATTTCGGGTGGCAGAGGACATCTATCCAACGATGAAAGCGCGCTTTTAATCAAATATTTGGTTGAAAGTGGCAGCAGGCAGATTGTGCTTTCACATTTAAGCAAAGAAAACAACACGCCTGATTTGGCATACTCCTACATCTCACAAAAATTGCGAGACTACGGTATAATTGAAGGCGTGCACGTCAAAATTGATGTGGCAAGTTCGCATCCTGGAACGATGTTTAAACTTTAAGATTTCTTCATGACTTCTTTTAAAAAGGGGGTTTTATGAAGAAATTTTTTTGTTTTTTGCTTAGTTTTTTGTTAATTATTCCTTTTATTGCAGGTTGCGGGCAAACGCAAAGTGGCGATCCAAGCGTGGATATGAGTGTAAGGCGCATCGCAACCGAAAACACCTCTTCGCTTAGCGATATGCTTTCTCAGGCCAGAAGCGCTGTGGTGGGGATTTCTGTGGATTTGGTGGATGGCTACGCCATTGGCAGCGGCTTTGCCATCACTGATGACGGGCTTATTTTAACAAACAACCATGTGGTTGAAGGTGGCGAAAACATTACGCTTTACTATGCCGACAAAACCACTGGCAGCGGCAAAGTTTTGTGGACGGACGCAGGACTTGATTTGGCTGTGTTGCGCTCGTCAAGAGAGATTCCATATTTGGGTGTAAGTTTGCAACCAGCGTATATCGGCGAAGAGGTTTTTGCGCTTGGCACACCGCTTACGCTTGAATTTAAGCATACCGTTACGCATGGCATTGTAAGTGCTTTAAACAGAACGTTGGAAACGCAAAGTTTTGAAGGCGTTAGTTTTATGCAAAGTTTAATACAGCACGATGCAGCTATCAACCCAGGAAATTCTGGCGGGCCGCTTATCAATTCGGCAGGGCAAGTGATTGGCATCAACACTCTTAAAGCCTCCGAAGGCGAAGGGCTTGGCTTTGCCATTCCTATTGAAATTGGCGAGATTGTGACTAAAAAAATTAAGCAAAACTCTGACTATAAATCTCCGTATTTAGGTGTTTTTGGTTTTGACAGTGACATTGCTCTTGCATACGGCGAAAAGCTTAATGGCGAGGGCGTGTATGTGATTTCTGCGGATGGTCCTGCAAAGGATGCAGGGCTTGAGAAGGGCGATCTTGTCAAGCAAGTTGGCGGCATTGAAATAAAAAATTTACTCGATTTAAGAAAGGCGGTGCTTTCATACAATAAGAATGACATGGTGCTTATCAAGTTTGTTAGAAATGGCGAAAATAAACAAATTAGCGCAACTTTAAAATAAAAATTACAAAACCTATTGAATTTTGCCTACAAAAGTGATATAATTATATCGTAATGGGAGGCAAATATGTCTGAAATTAGAAAAGAAGCAAACATTTTTGATTATCTTAAAAGCATTTTTCAAGGTGCAAAAAAAATTACTACAAAAGATTTGATTAAAGCAGCTAAGGCTACTTTGCAACAAACCAAGTATAGTTTTTCAGATGCGGAGGCTGAGGTTTTGTTGCCTTTTGTTGCAAAAGAAGTAAAGATGGAGCCAGATGGCAAGGGCGGCTACAAGCGTTCTATGCCTCAAAGGTCAATGGCCAAAGTTCGTAAGGATTTGGTGCAATGTTTAGGACAGGGAATGCTTGCTGATCAGGTTGAACAGCGAGAATCTGAATATGATAAAGAAAAAGCCGAAAAAGGAAAAACTGTAGGATGGCTTAACCTATTTTATGAAGAAAATCCACAGTTAAAAAGCGATGCAGAGACTTATTATGGCATTATTAAAAAATTAGGCGAAGTAGAAGAAAAAACAGAAGCAGACGGAACACTTTCTTATAAAATAAAAATTAAAGGTGCAGAAAAATTTTCTACAAACATAGATGGCGAGCAATATGCCAAATTGTTAGCTCTCTCTTTGTATAAAGCCTTTTATGAGCAAGAAGAGGTTGCTCTCACAGCAAAGGTAGCTGGTAAAGACGTTGATATAAAAGAGCCAGCCATTTATCTTGCAACAATCTTAACATTAAGAAGCATTATAGAAAACACGCCAGAGAAAAACGAAGAGTTTAAGAAAATTGTAAAGAAGATGGCTCTTCCGCTTAGAGACAGCATTGCCGAAGAAGCAGGCGCTGTGCCAAACAAAGATGTGAGAGCAAAAGCGATTGAGCTTTGCCAAAACAGAATTAAAATGTTGAATGCAAATGGCGGAGAGTATAAAGACGATTTCGAAAAGTATTTCCATGATTTGATGTTAGAACAACAATTAAATCATCATGTTGAAAAAGTAAACGATCTTTCAATACGTATGAAAGGTGAAGGCTCAAACTATCCACTTATGCAAATACAATCTGCTGGCAATGCATATTATGCGTTGGCGGAAGTAGGCAGTTGTGAAAATGATGACGAGGCTAAAACCAAACTCAAAAACGGCATAATGGGCGGGGCGATAGATGCTTTCAACTATTATAACACTAAGATTATGAGTGAAAAAAAGGACAAAGCCATTGACACGCCAGAGGAAATCGCAGAAATTTTGTTGGCAAATCTGTTGATTTTGCAAGAAAGCGAGATGAAATTTGGTGATAAAAAAGCATTTGTGCAGATGTTTATTGTTCCTCTTGTTCAGTGCTTATACAATCTCACGCCAGATCAAATTAAAAAAGCACAGGATGCAGCGTTTAAAGACGTGCGTGCTTTGGGCTTTTTAAAAGACGATGCTTATAATAATTATGGAAAAACCAAATTCAGCGCAACCAAAGAGGCTGACAAGTTCGCCAAAGAGGTTGTAAGACATTTGCGCAAACAACCGTTGTGGAGAGAAAGCCAGTTAAAAAAAGCAAATCCAGACCGCAAAGCTCTGGCTTTGGCAGAATCTTACATTTTGCAATCAAAGGTGATGAAGGGTTTTGGACAAAATGTGGCAGAACTTGTTGGCACTTTGCAAGATATTGAAACAAAAGAAGAAAAGAAAGCCTTTGAAGCTTTATATGCGCCAATCTCAG
>CALWTN010000056.1 GCA_944384475.1 uncultured Clostridia bacterium | reverse complement strand
AAAATAGATTACCATTTAAAGACGATTTAAGTCAAATTTTTTAATAAAAAAATCGCATTATTGCGATTTATTTTGAAAGGTCATTTTGCTTTTCGGTTATATTTCTTACATCATTTATTAAATTTTTCACTGCCTTTTCTAAACCAGCGTTTTTATAAGTTATTTGTGTTTTAACAAAATTTTGTTGTTGTAAATTCCTTTCTGAGTTAATAAAAGCAATCTCTACAAAATGTGGATGCCTTCGGCACATCATATAATTCGGCTCGCCATTATTACGCACAACGCTTTCACCATAAGATGTAGTTACAAATGTTTCTGCAAAATTAAGAACAATTTCATATTCCTTTGTTCCTTCATCAAAAACCAAACTATCTTGCTCTTTAATGGTTTGTGGACGCGGCAAAACTTTGAAGACAACCGATTTATCATGTTTAGCATATTTCACAACAAATTGTCTTCCGTCTGCGCTTGAAATTGACGCCGCGGCATACTCATTGTGTTCATAATACTGCATAATTTCACCTCTTAGCGAAATTTTAACATATTTAAAAATCAAATTCAATAAAAATATTTGAATTTTTTTTAAAATATGATATATTATTGCCATGCTGGCGTAGCACAGTCGACGCGACGCGTTAAGTCGATTTGCCGGTGTGCAAATCGATAGCCAGCAAGCATCGCTTGCGACAAGCGGGGAGCAATCTATAATTGCGCCCGGCGAGAGCGCACTACCGACGCAACCTTCCCTTCTTACAACTGAATATCATTAAAGCCATATTAATTTCATGCTGGCGTAGCACAGTCGGTAGTGCATTTGATTCGTAATCAAAAGGTCGCGGGTTCGAGTCCCGCCGCCAGCTCCAAAGAACGGCCTGCATGCGCGGCGGAGTTTTGCGCAGCAAAACGGCAACCTGAAAGGTTGCAACTCGAACCCCTGGGTTCGTTATCGAGCCGCAAGGCGAACATCAACAACTTGCAAAGTTGTTATTCCCGCCGCCAGCTCCAAAGAACAGCTCGCTTTGCGCGGCGGAGTTTTGAGCAGCAAAAAGCAACCTGCAAGGTTGCAACTCGAACCCCGGGTTCGTTATCGAGCCTTTAAGGCGAACATCAACAACTTTGCAAAAGTTATAGATAAGTTTACATATAAAAAAACAGGATGTGGAAAACATCCTGTTTTTTCTCTCTTTGTTTTTACTTTTCTTCTTTGTTTTCTTCAACTTGTGGTTGTGCTGGCTGTGGCTGTGCTGGCTGAGCAAGTTCTTCTGCAAGATATTTTTTATTTCTTGCAACGTCAACAATGATGAACACTGCTGCCAAAATCATAACTAACATCATTATGAATGAAAGCACATCAAATCCGCTGAAAAGCCCAATTAAAATGAGCACTGCAACAATCACATTAAAAACAAAAGTTGTGATTACAAGACCTTTTTTGCCTGCAAAATCTTTTGCCGAAAGTCTGCATCGTGAAATGCTTACAGCCGCAAAGATTAAACCAAGCAATGAGAAAACAATCAACACTATGCCAACAATTAAAATCATTGCGCCAGCAGCATCAAGCACCTCATAGCCACTAAACAAAGTAAATGCAGGTATAACCGTTATAAAACTGCTGATCAGCAAAGTCGCATAGGCGATGATGCTTAAAATCAGGCCTGTAAGCAAAAATGGTCTAGATTTGTTTTGCATATCCCCCTCCTCCTTAAAATAAGGTTAGCATATATGGCAATTCTATGTCAAACAAATTTACTATATGTTATAAACTAAAAGCAACTTTTTTTTCTTCTGGCGATGTGTTTATCACAGTGACGCCCACTTTTTGGCCAAGTTTTACAAACTCATATATGTTTGCATCACTGCGCTCAGTGACATTTGAAATATGCAGCAGCCCTGTTACGCCATTTTCAAGTTTTATTATCGCGCCAAACGCCAAAATTTTGATAACTTCACCGTCATATTTTTCGCCAACTTGCAACTGTTTGATTTTTTCAATCATCGGGTCAGGCAAAATTTGTTTAAGCCCAAGCTTAACTTTTTTGTTTTCACGGTCAAGCTCGATAACCTTGAAAGTATACTCCTTGCCTTCTTCAAGCACATCGGCTGGGCTTTGAATCTTCTCAAAAGAAAGATCGGAAATATGAATAAAGCAATCCACGCCGCCAACATCAACAAATGCCCCGTATGGCAAAATCTTTTTGACAACGCCTTTTACAATTTTGTTGATGAAAATGCTTTTCCAAAACAGCTCTTCATTTGCAAGACGCGTTTGCTGCTGCAAAAGTTTGATGCTTGCAACAATTTTTTTGTCATCTTTATCTATCTCAGTCACCACCGCCTCGCACTGCTTGCCAATCAAGCTTTTTATATTCACTCTGCGCTCGTCCACTTCATCATACGGCACAAAAATTTGATAGTCGCCCATCTTGCCCACCAAGCCGTCATCTATGCCGATAGGCACAAACGAAAATTTGCTGCCAAGTTTAAGTTTTTGCGCATTTTGAGTGCCAAGTATGGTGACATCCGCTTGCGATTTGGAAGCGATGATCATTCCTTCTTCATTAGTGCCCAAAATCATAACCTTAAACCTGTCGCCGATTTTTATTTCGTCAAAGTCGTCAAAGTCGCTTTTTTCAATAAATGCATCCTTCTTGCCGCCGATGTTAAAAATCACACCATCGTCACGCTTAAACACAACCACGCCGTCATGAAGTTGCCCCTTTTTGTAAGATGTAAACGTTTTTTCAATTTCCTCTAAATTAAACTCACTCATTTTGTCTTTCCTTTCTTACTAAATTTTTCCTCCGCCTGCTGTTTTAACTGGTTAAGCTTTTGCGAAACAATTTCGCTTGCTTTATCCAGCACTTCTTCGGTGATTTTTGCACCATAAAACTCGTCAAGCTCGTAAGGCTCTCCGATTAAAATTTTGGTCATTCTAAAAGCATGCGGCCTGTTGTAAACCCAAACTGGAATGATTGGCGCTTTGGCTTTGATTGCAAGCATAGCCGCTCCGCTTTTAACCTCGCCAAGCTCCACATTGTCGCTTTTATTTCTTGTTCCTTCTGGAAAGATGATAAGTTTTTTGTCATTTTTCAAAACTTTAAGCGCATTTTTAATTGCTCCAACATCCGCCGACTGCCTGTCGATTTTAATGCCACCCATTGCCTTGATGAACGCACCAAAAAGTTTGTTTTTAAAAAGTTCCTTTTTGGCAAGAAAATATTTTTTCTCAAATGTGCCAAGCACGATGTTTACGGCATCGATGTTTGATGTATGGTTCATGGTTAGCACAGCCTTACCCTTTTTTAGGTTCTCTTTGCCGTAAATTTTGCAAGGATAAATTATCTTGCCAGGAATAAACGCCAAAAATTGCACTGCGTGAAATATCATTTTTCCTCCTAAAAATCCAAACTTGCTGCAAAAGCGGTTGAAAATGCAATTTGCAAATTAAACCCGCCTGTAAGCGCATCGATGTCAAGCACTTCGCCAATAAAATACAAGCCATCAACCAATTTACTTTGCATATTTTTTGGGTCAATCTGTTTTAAATCCACCCCGCCGCTTGTCACAATCCCACTATTGATAGGATATAACATTTTATATTTCAAAGTCCAGCATTTTAGTCCTTTAAGCAAAGTTTTTCGCTCCTGCAAAAGGATGCTGTTAATTTTTTTGCCACCGTCCAAGCTTAGGCTATTTAAAAACACTTTAATAAGCCTTTTAGGCAAAAGCGTTGCCATGACGGTTGCTAGATTTTTATTTTTTGCACTTTCAAACTCTCTCAGCAGCCTTTTTTCAAGCACATCCTCGCTGAGTGCTGGCTTAAAATCCAACTGCAAAAATTGACAATCCAGCCTGTTTATCAAACTTGAAAGAGTAAGTGCGATTGGCCCTGAAATGCCTTTGTCAGTAAAGAGCATCTCACCAAATTCGCTGAAAGATTTTTGCTTAGTAATCGCTGTAAGCCTTACATTTTTCAGCGACAAACCTTGCAATTCAGATACAAACTTTTCGTCAACCTCTATTGGCACAAGCGCTGGTTTTAAATCAACGATGCCATGCCCAAACCTGCGCGCAAAATTGTAGCCATCTCCATCGCTGCCTGTTGCAGAATAACTTTTTCCGCCAGTTGCGACAATCACCCTGTCAAACTTTTGTCCGTCCACATCAAAATGCTCCCCGCTTTTAAAGATGCGTTTAACCTTGTGATTAAGCACTACTTTTGCGCCATCCATAAACCTTTCAAGCGCCTTGATTATATCGCTGGATTTATCACTTGCTGGAAAAGCACGGTTGCCACGCTCCACCTTTGTCCTAACGCCCTGATCTTCAAAAAACTGCACACAATCTTGCGGCGAAAATTTAGCAAGTGCGCTTTGAAAAAATTTGTCGCCACGCACAATGTTTGACAAAAAGGTTTCTCTATCACAAACGTTTGTAAAGTTGCATCTGCCCTTGCCTGTTATGAATAATTTTTTGCCGCACTTTTCATTTGTATCGAAAACAACAACTTCATGGCCTTTTCTACTAATCAGCCCCGCCGCAAACATTCCTGCTGCGCCTGCACCAATGATCGCGACTTTCATTTGCCCTCCAAAAGAGCCATCTCTTGCGGTTTAAGTTGCCTATATTCTCCACGTTTAAGCCCGCCAAGACTGACGCCGCCAATTCTCACACGCTTTAAAAGTTTGATGTCTTTGCCAATGGCTTCAAACATCTTTCTGACTTGATGATTTAGCCCTTCATGAATGACGACTGAAAGCCTTGTCACGTCATTTTTATATTCCAAAAACTTGACTTTCGCTTTTGGCAATCGCTCACCGTCAATCACCACACCATTTCTAAGCACTGCCAACTCGCTTTCTTTAATTTCGCCTTTAATTTTAACGATATATTCTTTCTCAACCTCCCAAGAAGGATGCGAAACTCTGTAAGCAAAATCGCCATCATTGGTCAGCAAAATCAAACCCTCAGTGTCGTAATCAAGCCTGCCAATAGAAAACAATCTTTGTGGCAAGTCGACAAGGTCAAAAATGGTTTTTCTGCCCCTCTCATCGCTGTTGGTGCAAGCATAACCTTTTGGCTTGTTCAATTTTAAATAAACAAAAGAAAGAGGCAGGCTGATTGTCTTGCCATCCACAGCCACCTCATCTTTATTTTCATTAACAACAGTTGCCAAGCCCGCAATCTTGCCGTTGACTGTCACGCTGCCGCTTTTTATAAGTTCATCCGCCTTGCGTCTTGCACAAACACCCGCAGCACTTAAAAATTTATTTAATCTCATTTGTTTTTTACCATTGGTCAATAATGTCAAATATCCTTTGCTTAAACGACCTTGCCTTTACGTCTTCCATTGTAACAATATTTCCCGAAAATAGCAACTCTTTATCAAACAAAATTTGGAAATTACCCACTTCGCTGCCCGCTTTCAAAAGGGGCTTCACACTTGGCAAAAGTTCAACTTTGGTGGTGATTTTGTCAAGCTCGTCAGCTGAAAGAGGATACATAAAAGTGTGATTGTGCCCAATGCTAACACTGCATTTTTCGCCATCTTCTACCACAAGGTTTGGATAAAAGTTCACTTTTTGAGTTAAATCATACATTTTAAAGTTTTCGAAACCCCAATTCATCAGCGCCGCACAATCTTCAAACATCGGCCCACAATTAAGCACCACGCAAACAAGCCTCATCCCATCCCTTTCAGCCGCCGAAACCAAGCATCTGCCTGCATCATTCGTAAAGCCTGTTTTAACGCCGATTGCACCATCAAAAGAGCGCAATAATTTGTTTTTATTTGCAAGATACCTATCCTTTCCATCTGCACTTGTAATTTTTTTATTTTGCGTTGAAACTATCTCTCTAAAAACATCATTTTCAAGTGCATAAGCGGCAATTTTTGCAAGGTCATAGGCGCTGGTGTAATGCCCTTCTTCATCCAAACCATGAGTGTTTTCAAAATGTGTGTGTTTAAGCCCCAACCTGTGTGCCGTAAAATTCATCATGTCCACAAAATGTTCCACGCTGCCTGCCACATGTTCGCCGATAGCCACGCTCGCATCGTTTCCCGACACCATCATAAGCCCGTAAAGCAAATCTCTTAAACAATGCTTTTCGCCTTTTCTTAAATAAAGCGATGTCCCTTCAACGCCCACAGCCTTTGGCGAAATTTCAAAAACGGCGTCTAAATCTTGGCAATTTTCAATGGCCGTTATTGCCGTCATAATCTTGGTGGTGCTTGCCATCGGCAGCGATGCGTTGCAATTTTTTTGCGCCAAAACTCTGCCACTTTGCGCTTCAATTAAACACATCGCTTTTGCAGAAGTGACAACGTCCGCCTTAACCAGCGTTGCAACCGATTTTATCGCACCATAACAAAATGAAAAAACCATAAGCAACGCAAGAAACAGCACGCTAAACACAAACGCAAAGTGGCTAAGTTTGGTTTTACTCGTCATCCTCTTCATTTTTTTCCACCTTACTAAGCAGTGCGTTAAACATATTAAGCACAGTTTGATACA
>CALWTN010000055.1 GCA_944384475.1 uncultured Clostridia bacterium | reverse complement strand
GGATTTAATTTTATTCCGCCAGTAACTTTTATGTTCACTTCATTCATGCAGCACCTCCGGATTGAACTAAACTAACAATGACAATCACCACGGAAAGCACAAGAATTATTGAAGCAATAGTAATTCTGGCGACATGTTTTTCATTCTTATCTAATGCTAAAAAAACAATTGACGCAATTGCGCCTATTATGCCGATAGCTATTAGATATGGAAAAGCTTGCAACAAAAATGATGAAATTTTTGCAAAAAAGTCTCCACTCGAAAGAAGCGCATCAAAATAATTTGGAAAATAAACAAAAACTGTTCCCAAACTCAAAATTATAAAAATAAGGCCAAATATAAAAATTACCCCTGTTGCCATAGCCGTCGCTAGTGTTGCCCCACATAAAATTAAACAAACGATTGACAAATTAAATAATATTTTACCTAACCGCACAGAATACATCATTGCCAAATTTTTTGTCAATGTTGAATTATAAACTTTTTTTTCTTCTTTTTTTTCTTGAACTATTTTTTCTTCCATTTTTTGATCTTTAAACAAAATTTTAATAACTATTTCGCCCTGAATTAAAGATTAAAAAATAATTATTACATTGTCAGCGTAGCATAATTATAACAAAATGTCAAATAATTATAATGTATACTTGAAAAATTTAAATTAAAGAATTTTTAAATTGTCAAAATTTGACAAATTTTTAAAACAAACCGCTAATTTTTCCATTGGCATCGATCTTCATACTTTGTGCTGCTGGATTTTTGGAGAGTGCAGGCATCGGTTGCTCTAACGGCGTTGATAAACGCTAGGGTTTTTTGCTTGTCGAGTTTGTAATTTGTCGCGCAGCCGCTGTTGCTGTCAACGCCCCACGGTTTGACTTTTGCAATTATCTGTGCCACATTTTGCGCATTTAATCCGCCAGCAATCATAACCGGCTTGTTTGCAGTTTTAACAATCTCGGCATCACAATCAAAATTATGCGTCTTGCCCGTTCCGCCAAATTGATGTGTTTGAAAGTTGATTGAATCAGTGAAAATTGCATCGCCGATAAAATTTTTGCTTAGTTTATTTAAAATTTTCCCATTTTCATCGATATGCACAAGTCTTAAAATTTTAACATATGGAAGTGCCGCTTTAATTTTTTTAACTTCGCTTTCACTGATGTATGAATGCAGTTGAATACACGAAAATCCACAAAACTTGGCGATGTCAACAATCTCTTGCGCGCTTTCAAGATGAGTTATCATTGTTGCAGTGCAAAAAGGCGGGAGAAGTTTGATGATTGCCTTTGCTTTGGTTTTTGAAATAAAATCCTTGCTGAAATATTTTTGTCCCACCGGCAAACCAATGCTGTCCACACCATTATCACAACAAAATTTTGCCTCCTCAGCATCTCTGCAAACAATTTGAATTTTCATGTTTTGCTCCTATTGTTTTTAGTATACAATTAAACAGTTTGCGCCGTCAAGGAAAATGATTGGTTAAAGAAAAATTAAAAAATCTTTCAAGCGTAAAAACTTATTATATATTTTGTTGCGTTTGAAGAAAAAAGTTGTTATAATAAATTAACAAAGCCATAAGGGGGCGCTGATGCAGGAAGATGTGATTGTTGTTGATCACTTGACAAAAGACTATGGCCATGGCCGTGGCGTTTTTGACGTCTGCTTTGCTGTGCGCAAGGGTGAAGTTTTTGGATTTTTAGGCCCAAACGGCGCTGGAAAAAGCACAACCATTCGTCACATTATGGGCTTTTCAAAACCACAAAGTGGCATGACTATGGTCAACGGGTTGGAATCGTTTAAAAACTACTATAAAATTCTTGATAATGTTGGCTATCTGCCCGGTGAAATCGCCCTGCCAGAAGGCTTGACGGGCTGGGAATTTATCAGCATGATGAGCAAGCTTCGCCACAGTGACGACAGAAAAAGGCTTGACTATCTGCTTGCAACTTTTGAACTTGACCCTGCTGGCGAAACAAAAAAAATGAGCCTTGGCGACAAGCGTAAGCTTGCCATTGTTGCTGCATTTATGGCAGATCCTGATGTGCTGATTTTAGACGAGCCAACAAGCGGACTCGATCCTGTTATGCAACAGGTGTTTATCGATTTTATTAAGCAAGAAAAAAAGCGTGGAAAAACAATCTTGCTCTCAAGCCACATGTTTAATGAGGTTGAGGCAACTTGCGATCGTATTTCTATAATCAAAGACGGCAAAATTGTTTCCACTTTCAACACCAACGATATAAAGCACAATCACAACAAAAGTTTTAAGGTTTATTTTAAAGATAGAAAAAGTTATCAAAATTTTGTTAAAAATGTGCCAAAAAAAGCAAAAAACACGTTAAATATTAAAAAACCTTGCATAACTTCTCACAATCAAAACCAATTATGGGCAATAGTTGCAATAAATGATAAATTTGTAAACGACTTTGTTTCGCTGCTTGAACAATACAATGTGGCAAAGTTTGAAGAAATTAAATTTACCATTGAAGATTATTTCATGCAATTTTATCATGAAGACAAAAAGTTTGGAGGCGTGCTGTGAAAAATGAAATTGCAATCAAGGTTGAGCATCTTACAAAAGATTACGGCAAAGGTCGTGGAATTTTTGACTTGACTTTTGACGTGCATAAAGGTGAAGTTTTTGGATTTGTTGGAACAAACGGCAGCGGAAAAACAACCACCATACGTCATATCATGGGGTTCTTAAAACCTGACAGCGGCGATGTGCAAGTGCAAGGCTTTGACGCTTGGAAGGATGCCCCGCACATAAAAAGTTTTGTTGGATATGTGCCCGGTGAAATCGCCTTCCCTGATCTTAGCACTGGCACAATTTTTCTTAAAAATCAAGCCGAACTTTTGGGCATTAAAAACATGGATTACGCCAACAGCTTGATTGACAAACTGCAACTTGACACATCCGCAAACTTAAAGCGAATGAGCAAGGGCATGAAGCAAAAAACAGCTATCGTGGCTGGGTTTATGGCAGATAAAGACATCCTCATCCTCGACGAGCCAACCACTGGGCTTGATCCACTTATGCGTGAAACTTTTCTTGACATTATTTTGCAAGAAAAAAGTAAAGGCAAAACAATTTTTATGTCAAGCCAAATGTTTGACGAGCTGGAAATCACATGCGATCGTGTGGCACTTATTCTTGACGGAAAAATAATCGACATCGCCGATGTCGCTTCGCTGCAAGATCCAACGCACAGAATTTACAAAATTGAATTTACAAATCAAAACGACTACGAAAAATTTAAAAAGCTTAAATTTAAGATAGTTAGAGATCAGCAAAAATATTTTCAAGTTACAATCAAAATTGCAAACTCATCAATCAACCACCTGTTTAACGTGCTGAAAAACTATCAATTAAAATTTATAAGCGAAGTCAAACAAAATCTTGAAAAACATTTTAAAGATATTCTCACCTCACAAAGGCATGTTAAAATTGTAACGAGTGAAGAGCTTGATAAAACTCGAAAACAACGAAAAATTGAAAGAAAAACGCTAAAAAAGCAACAAAAACTGCAAAAGGAGGATAAAAATGATAAATAAAGCGCTGTTTAAACAGTCTTGCAAGGCAAACTGGATAAAGTGGCTGACAGTGACAATAGCAACCTGCACAATGCTTGCAATCGTCATCATCGTGCTTGGCAACCTTGCCATAAATGATATTCGTGACTCGCTTAAAGAAGTTTTTGCGCAAGCCGACCAAGAAGCCACGCTAAAAGAAGACATCATCGACAGCTATGATTTATATCTTTCCGCCGTTGATGGCTCCAACCAAATTGTCATTGGCGTTGACGAAATGTTTGATGAATACGATAAGGCAAAAGAGGACTACCAAAGTGCTACCGGCGCTCCCCCAACAGGCGAGGCTCTCTCTGGCATTCAAAGCCAAGTTGCAGCAGGCGTTATCGAGCAGTTTGGCGATTTGCTTTCATCCTCGGGCATGACGCAGGAAGAGCTTCAAGCTTCAATCATAGCACTGCTTGGCATTTATGATTTCTCTCCTGATATGGCAAAGAATGGTGCAATATCAACAATCACAGCAATGTTGCCAACGCAAATTGAGCAACTTGCACAGCAGCAAAAACTGGATGAAGGCGCAACGCAAGAAGAAGCCGAATTGGCTGGGCAGCAGGCAAAAGAGATTGCTGAAACTGCCATTGCTGATTATCTCGCTCAATCCAAAACTGAAAATTTTGTTTATTCGCAAAACCTTTTCACAGCAAATGCAGCAACGTACGTAAATGACATGATGTATGATCAAGTTTATGAAATGCAAATCGAGCAAGGCGTTAGCGAAAAAGACGCCAACATAAACGCAGTTGCTGTGAAAGTGATATCCAACACCGCCATATCCACCTATCAAATTTGGCAGCAAACATACAGCGAAGATGGCGTTTTGACGGATGAAGAAAAAACCGCGGCAAAAAACGAAGCAACAAAATCAATTTCTGATCAAATCCCTGACAAAGTAGCAGTTGCTCTTGAAGAACTTGGAAACATGGATGTTTACGGGCTTATCATCGGTTCAATCTTCTATCGCATTGCAGGACTTTTGCTTCCAATGGTGTTTGTAATTATGACGGCAAACGGATTGCTTGCTGGGCAAGTTGATTCGGGCTCGATGGCATACGTGCTTTCAACACCAACCAAAAGGCGCACCGTTTCTGTTACGCAAATGACATATCTGTTGTTTTCACTGTTTGCAATGTTCGCCCTTCTTACAGCGGTCAGCGTGATTTCGGTTTGGATTGTTGGCGGAAACAACTTTGCAATCAACTTCTCTGAGATTTTACTCTTCAACCTAGGCGCATTTTTAACGATGTTTGCGATCGCAGGTTTCTGCTTTATGTGCTCTGCAATTTTCAACCGCGCAAAATATTCGTTATCAATAGGCGGCGGGCTGACAATATTCTCACTCGTTTGCACAATTTTAGGCTTGTTTGGATCGTCAGTTGTGCCAAGCGCAATGCGAATCACACAAATGAACTTTTTCAACTATCTTTCAATCATCACCTTCTTTGACACAACCGACATACTGTCTGGCTCGCTGGCTTGGCTGTGGAAGTTTGGGATATTGCTGGTGATTGGAATTGTGACAATAATTATTGGCATATTCAGATTTGATAAAAAGGATTTGCCGTTATAAAAAAAGCGCTTCAAGCGCTTTTTTTTGTTAAGTTAAAATTTCATCATAGGTGAAGCCATCTTTAACAAGATAGTAATGCATACCAAGTTTTTTTGCAGATTGCAAATCATGTTTAAAATTGTTTCCAACAACCAAAATTTGGTTTGGTTTTAGATTGCTTTTTTGCATAATCTCTTGATAAATTTTGCGTTTGTCTAAATTCTCCGCTTTTGAAAGATCGTTGCTGATTATTTCTTCAAACATACTTTCATCAAAATTGTTATATTCAAGCGCTGCAAGCAAATCGCCCTGCTTATAATTTGACACGATGTAAATT
>CALWTN010000054.1 GCA_944384475.1 uncultured Clostridia bacterium | reverse complement strand
AGTTGCCACAAAACGCACTAGTCGCTGAGCAAACTTTTAAAGATGAAAAGGTTGCGGAGCGAGCAGAAATTATATGTGAAGATGCCCAAATTGCGCTTAAAAAACTTTGTTTGCAAAACAAAAAGTTTGATTTTGTGTTTTTGGATGGCCCAAAAGGGCAGTATATAAAACATCTTCCGCTTATCAAGTCTATGCTTGAAAAAGGCGGGGTTATTTTTGCAGATGACGTGCTTTTTCATGGTTATGTCAAACAAGACATCGTCAAACACAAACATCGCACCATTGTGAACAATTTAAAAAAGTTTATTAGCCAAATTCAAAATGACAAAGACTTTGAAAGTCAACTTTTTGAAATAGAAGATGGATTTTTAATAGCAAAAAAAATCAAATAATTTTTGTTTATTTGGTTTTTTTTATTTTTTTTGATACAATATTGTTATGCAATTTGAAGTTGATTTTATTGTAGCGTTGCAGTCCGTGGCAAGCGAAGGCTTGACTGCTTTTTTTGAAATAATTTCGCTTTTAGGCAGCTATTTAGGTTTTGTTCTGCTTTTTATCACGCTTTATTTTCTTCAACGCAAACTTAGTTATGTGTTTGGGATTTGTTTTTTAGGAGGGGTTGCGTTCAACTATGTTTTAAAACATTTGATTGGCAGGCCAAGGCCATATCTTTCGCATCCTGAAATCATCAACCTGACGCAAACTATGGGCGAAAGCATGCCGTCTTCTCATGCGCTATGCGTGATTGTCATTTCGATATTTTTGTGCTATTTTGTCTTTAAAACCACTAAAAATATATGGGGCAGATCTTGCGCAGTGGCGGGATGTGCAGTGCTTAGCATATTGACATTTATTTCAAGGCTATATTTAGGTTTGCATTATTTGACAGATATATTTGTGGGAGTTATAATAGGCGTTGTAATTTCGTTTTTAGGCATTTTTTGGATTGAAAAAAGGAGTTTGATTTGTGGTAAGCCAAAACGTTAAACAAACAATAAACATTGCCTCCAAGTTTGCAAAAAGCATCAAAACGCCTTGCATTATTTTGTTGGAAGGCGATTTAGGGGCGGGCAAAACGCACTTTGTCAAAGGCTTTGCCAAGGGCTATGCAAGCAAACAGCTGGTCACAAGCCCGACATTCACAATCATGAACCTTTATCAGGGCAAAAAGCCTATTTATCATTTCGATTTATACAGGCTTGAGAGCGAGGAAGAGGCGGAAATTTTGGGCTTTGAGGAATATTTTAACCACGATTCTTTAAATGGAGTGACGCTGGTTGAATGGCCTGAGAAAGCCAAAAGCTTGGTGAAAGATTGGGACTACAAAGTTCAAATAAATAAAATTGACGAAGACAAGAGAGAAATTGTCATCCAAAAGAGAGGTTGATATGTTGGTTATTTCTACTGCAACAAAAACAGCAATGATAGCGCTGCACGCAAAAGGCACAACGCAATTTTGTGAAATAGATGCAGATTGCAGGCAGTCGGAAAAGATGATGCAAGAAATTGACAGATTGCTCACAAAAAACAAACTGACGCTTGATGAAGTAGGAAACTTTGGCTTAGTGATTGGCCCGGGCTCGTTTACAGGGCTTAGAATCGGCGCAGCGCTTTTGAAAGGGTTTTGCGCAGCGATGCCAGATAAAAAAATTGTGCCTATTCCAACGCTTGATTTAATGGCATGGCAGGTTGTGAAAGATTATAAGCCGAAAAGCAATTTTTCTTGCTATATGAAAGCTCAAAGCGGGCTGTTTTATGGCGCTACTTACAACAAAGCCGCAGAAAAATTTGTGGATGAGCATTTGCTTACAGCCGCAGACGTTTTAAAAGGCAAGGAACAAAAATATTGCTTGGCAGAAGAAGGCTTCTTGCCATATATTATAACAGTGCAGCCTCAAACAATGCTGGAATTTGCTGAAAAAGGCGAAGAGAATGGCAATTTGATACATGCGAAAGATATTTCAATTAAGTATATTAGGCGCTCCGCAGCGGAAGAAAAATAGCACACAAAAAATATTTAAAAAAATTAAAAAACATATTAAAATTGCTAGACACAACCGTTACATATTAGTATAATGGCATTAGATTTTCGGAGGAAACTATATGAAAAAACCAGAATATAAACGTTGCCCAAGATGTGAACTTAATTTTATTAAAAAGGGCGAAAAACTTTGCTCGGTTTGCCAAGCGGAATTATCCAATAAAGATGAATATATGGACGATTTAGATTTGGAGCTTTGCCCAATTTGCAAAACCAACTACATTCAGCCAGATGAAATAATGTGCTCAAGCTGTTTGAAAGAGCATCAAACAGAGGACGGCGAGGTGAACACAGATTGGACTAAATATATCGATCGTGATGAAGAAGACGATTATGTTTCACCTGATGAAGAAGTGGGAGAGATGGCATCGGTAACCGATTTGGATGACGGCGACATGCTGGACGGCGATTTTGACGAAGATATCGATTTTGACGATGACCTTGATGACGACATCGACTTAGACGAAGATATGGATGACGACCTCGATTTTGACGATGAAGACGATGACGAAGAAGATGAGGATGATGATTAAAAAAGAAGCCTAAAATTAGGCTTCTTTTATTTTTTATTGTTTGTTTGCTTACTCTGCTTTTTCTTGTTTGAAAGAATGCGTTTTTCGATTGAAATCAAGTAGTCTTTTGTTTGAATAAACGCTTTATGTTCGTTTAGTTCGTCCAAAGATTTTTGGATGGCAGCACGTTTTTGTGCAAAAACCTTAAACTGTCTTTCAATCGTCTTTGTCACTTTACCTTGTTCTCTTGATTTTGAGATGGTTTGTTTGTTGCCCTCTTCAAGCTCTTGAAGTTGAGTTTGCAACTTGGCTATATGATCGTCAACTTGCGCAATTTCTGCATTTTGTATTTCTTTTGCTTCATTAGTAATTAAATCAGCATTGAGAGATTGAGTTCTGTCATATTTTTCTTTGCTTATTTTGTCTGATTTTTTAACTTTAACATGTTTTAAAGCATACATTACGATTGCAAAGATTAACACAACACCAAGAAGAAGAGAAGGAATCAAAAGCCACAAGGTTTCATCGTTATTTGAAGGGGTTGTGGTTGTTTCGTCATCAGGCTCTTCTGGTTCTTCATCAGTTGACGATGCTATCTGTGATGTGAACAATGTTTTGTTGTATTCGCTGCTGTTAGCGGCTGCATTGTAGGTGTCGGCATCACTTTCGTTCCAAGAAATGTCAGTTACATATGCATATCCAGTGGTGTCAAGGCAATCTGAAACCAAGCTGAACACGAAATATGTCTCTTTTGCCTCGCTTGCTTTGAACAGGATTGTATACTCAGTCCAACCATTGTTGGAGGTGAGTGCTTCAATTTTGCCAAATTCATTTAGCCCTATTGTAACACCAAATTTTGTGTCAACCTCTTCGCCGTCATGGATATGTTTTCCGTCAAATGAAGGGAAAGAGGTGAGTAGTCTAAATTTCAATGAGTAATATTTGTCAGCCTCGGTGTCAATTTTTGAAACAGATGAAATTGTATAAGTTGAGGCTAAGTCAGTTTGAATAATCAGCACATTGTTTTTAAGTGTTCCGTCATCAATAGAGTTTATTTCGCCATTGTCATTTACATATTCAAACGAATCGTTGCCTTCACCTTTGATAATGCCGCCCTTTGCTGCGTTTGAAGATCCGGATTCAACTTTGCCAGTAAAAGCGTTTGAAGATGAAATACTGTTTGTGATTTCATTGTTAGGGTCTAAGTTAAGCATAAATCCCGAAAGGTCAATTTGCACTTGAGCATTTTCAAAAGCCGTTTCATCCGAAGTTTGAAGTTGGAAATTATCAAAGAATGCGTAGCCGCTTGATCTATCTTTTTGCGAACCAAACTCGATGATTATTTGAACATTTGAAGAAGCTTCGCCAGAATTTATAAAGCATTCGTATTTGTTCCAATCAGCGTTTGAAATGTTTTGTTTGTTTAAAAGCACAACTCCATCTTCATCCACAAGTTTAAGATTGAATTTTGCTTCTTCGCCATACGTTCTGAAATCAAATGACAAGTTGTAGTAGGTGTTGGCTGAAAGTGAGAAAGTTGAGGAGGTGAGGGTTTGATAGTCGCTGCGTTGGTTATACATCATTAAAATGTTGTTTACATCAGCGGTTGAAGAATATTTGTCAGGCGAACCTGGGTTTGCCAATCCATCTTTCCAATAGAAGTTGTATTCATCAAAATATGGAGCGTAAACATTGATTATTCCTGCCTCTTGCTTGTTTGTAAGATTTGATTTTGTGATTGTCCAATCAGCTGGTGCAACAGGGAAGGTAAGTTTGTTGTCGGCATTGTTTGCTTTGTTGAAATAGCCGTTTGCGATCGAAGTTTCGCTTGCAGTGGCAACTTGAAGTTGCAAAAGATTTCCGTCAGTTGAAAAATCTTCGTTGCTAACCAGTTCTACTGTGATATTGTCGATGATCACAGCGCCTGTTGCGGCAGTTTCAGCACTGCCAAGGTTTAATGAAAGTTGAATTTGAGAATTGTATCTGTCATGTCCTTGAACGTAAAAGACAAGCTCGCTGTAATTATTTATAAATTTATCCGAACCTTCTGTTAAAGCAGAAGAGGTGGCAGATTTTGGTTGGTAATTTTCAAGATAAGTAAACTCATCTTTAATGCTTGACGTTTCAGTTGCCGTAACTGTAAAATTGCCACTTTCAAGCCCAGATGTTTTTGCATGCATTGTGATTTTATAAAGCCCAAGTGAATTAATTTGCAGTGGAAGAGATTTTACTGACACATTGCCGTTGTTTGCCCACAAAACCATTGCTTGTGTGTTGTTGGCAGAAAAATCGCTTCCAGGATATTCAAAGCCAGTGGCATCTTTAAATGATCCGTCATTAAGATACAAAATTCTTGCGTGTCCATTGATAGAGCTGTCAGATTTAGTCCAATCTACAAGTTGATTTATCGAGCCTTCCAAACTCTTTTCAAAATTGAAGTTGAGTTCGTCTGTGTTGATTATAGTTCTATCAGCAATGCTTGTTTGCAGATATTGCTTGCCTTGTTGATCCTTGTGTTGCATGTTTTGATAGTAAGCGTTTTGCGAAAGCTTTGTGCCTTTAACCTCATCAAAGAATGCTACACCAGTGGATGGATGCTCTTGCGTTCCAAGCCAAAGATCTATTGTTATCGATTGAGCCTCGCTTCCAGTGGCGATATAAAAATAATATGTTTGCCAAGTTGAAGCCGTTTGCCCTTCGACCGAAAAATCTATTGCGTTGCCATCTTCATCTGTCAAGTCTGAAATATATATTGATGCAAATTCTTGCGCCTCGTTGAAAGATGCGGTTTTCATAGACACTTGAAACTCGTAGTAAGAGTTTGCTGAAAGTGAAATAGAGTTTGACACATATCCTTCACTTTTTTCCTGAGGAGTAAACTTTTCAGAAGTTGGATTGGTGGTGGAGGAGTTGATCATCAAAATTTTATTGTCGTTTCCCACCTTGCCTGGGTTGGAGTTTAAATAGTAGGTAGAGCGAAAATATGTGTCAAACTTGTTTTGCACGTCAATGATCATCGTCTTTGCGCCAGTGTTACCCCATTTTCTTGTCCAACCAGTTACATCGCCTTCGTAATATGTAGAGGATATTGAGTTAAAACTTGAGTTGGTGATAGAAACGCTTTCGTTCCATTCATTATATACGGTTGAAGCGCCCGCCGTTGAAATTGGCAGCCCACCCATTAAAGCCACAGGCAGGGCAACAGAAAAACCTAAAATTGATAATGTTGTAAGTAATGATTTCTTTTTTGTCATAAAACACCTTTTAAAGTTAGAGTTACGTTTTAGTATACAACAAATTTTTGTAATAATCAAATATTTTTTAATTAATTATTAATAATAATTGCATGAAAAAGTCAAACTTAGCTTCATCTCAAACAAAATCGCGACAAAAAACACCCGTTAAGAAAAAACTGCTTTTGATTTTGCTTGGCGGGTTAGTGGGATTTTTAAACGGTTTTTTTGGTGGCGGAGGCGGCATGCTTTGTGTGCCGACACTTGAAAAATGTTTGGGGCTAGATAATAAACGTGCGCACGCAACAGCAATCGCCGTTATTTTTCCGTTGTCATTGATAAGTTGTGCGATTTACATATTCAAAGGTTCGATACAATCACTGCCGCTGCTAAGCGTGGGTTTAGGCGTGCTTGTCGGTGGCGTGGCAGGATCGATAGCGTTAAAATACATACCCTCAAAAACGCTTAGGATTATCTTTGCGGTGATTATGTTGGTGGGAGGACTGAGGCTGATCATATGAACATATTTTTGCAAATCCTTTTTGGTGTTTTAGGTGGTTTTTTTGGTGGCTTAGGCATGGGCGGAGGCACATTGCTTATTCCTTTGCTTACAATTTTTTTGCATTTTGATCAGCAGCTCAGCCAAGGCATCAATTTGCTTACCTTTTTATTCATGGCGGTGTTTTCGCTTTACATTCATTCAAAAAACAATCTTATCGTCACTAAAAACATCTTTTGGATTATTCTTGGTGGTGTGATTTTTGCAGCAATAGGGGCGTTTTTGGCAACCGTTTTGCCGAGTATGATTTTAAGAAAGTGTTTTGGCGTGTTTTTATCGCTGTTGGCTGTCGTGGAGTTTATAAAAGCTGTTAAAAAACAAAAAGCCTAATTTACACAATATATGTAAAAAGTTTTGCAAAAAAAGGTGGACAAAACTCAATATGTTATGATATAATACACCCGTAAGAGGTGTAAAAAATGATTGTAAATCCAAAAAAATGTATAAGTTGTGGAACATGCGTTGCCATCTGTCCAGTTGAGGCAATTTCATTCGACAAAAAAGGCAAAGCAAGCATTGATAAAACAAAATGCATTCATTGTGGCGCATGCAAAGCAAGTTGTCCAGTAAGTGCAATTAACGAAGATTAAAAAGGGGCTTTTATTATGGAAAAAGTTGCAATAGTAGAATTGACAAGCACAAACACAATTTTGTCTATATATCAAACTAAAAACGGAAGGTTTAAGTTAATTAGGCAGGAGAGCGATCTTGCAGGCATAGCAAAAGACATAAACGAAGAAAAATTGCTTAAACCTAAAACGATGTCAGATGTCGTTAACGTGTTGAAATTGTATAGAACGATTGTTGAAGAAAATGATGTTAAAAAAATTATTCCTGTGGCAAACAGCGTGCTTTTGCAAGCAAGAAATCAAAGAGGATTTTTTGAAGAAATTTACAACAACACAGGCATGGGTTTTACCTTTCTTTCAGATGAAGATGTTGTCAAAAATATTTACACATCTGTAATTAACAAAATTGACAATTCAAAAGGCACGATAATTTATGTTTCAACGCACAACACTTATTTTATAAAATACAATCGTAGGACTACGCTTGGCGTTGAAATTGTGCCGTTTGGTTATGAAAACATAATGGAAGGCGACCTTAACTTTGAGCAAATGAAAGCGGCTTTTGTTGCTGAAATGGCTGCAAAAAATATATCCGTTGATGAGAGTGACTTTTTTGTTGGGGCAGGAAACGCTTTTGTTAATTTTGCAAGAGTTGCAAGAAAAATAGATCACTATCCATTGGAGCTTGACAATAACTACATCGTCAACAGTTTGCTTGAAGGCAAAGTTATAAATTTTGTTAAAGGACTTGACCTAGAAAAAATCAAAAAAGTTAAAGGTTTGGTGGACGATAGAAGTGAAGTTTTGCTTTCTGGCTTAGCAATAATCAGTGCAATATTTGACAAGTTGAAATTGAGCGAGATTACTGTTTCAACTGCAAATATTAAGCATGGGTTGATCTGCTCAAACGTTTCAAGCGAAGTGCAAGAGCGTTTTTCTGATTTGTTTGGCTCTTCGTTTGATAATATTTACGAGTTTGTTAAGGATGAAAATTCAACCAACTTGCGTGTTGCTAATATGGCGGGCATATTGTTTAAGCAACTCAAAGTTATGCACAAATTGCCAAGAACATATGTTAAACCATTGCGTGTGGCTGCTTACATGTTTGACAGCGGCAAGCAGATAAACTTTGAAGATTATGAAAAACATGGCTTTTATGCAATTTTAAACTCAAACCTTTGCGGAGTTAGTCAAAAAGATTTGTTGCTTGGTGCGTTTATTTGCCAGTGCCAAAGTTCGGATAATTTTAATTTGTCGCAATGGATGAAATACAAGGATTTGCTGACTGATGAGGATTTAAACGCTGTGCGCAAGCTTGGCGTGATTGTTAAACTTGCGGTGGCTTTAAACAGCTCTAAACAGTTGGTTGTCACCGATGTGGTTTGCGATATTTTAGGCGACTCAATCATCATGAAACTTATCGTCAACAGCGATCCAACCTATGAAATCATGCAAGGCATGAAAGTATCTAGCGATTACAGAAAATTCTTCAAGAAAAATCTTCAACTTATTTAAGGAGGGGAAATGCGCTATAACTATGCCATTGAAATCGGCGGAGCTAACACCACTATTTTTGCCAGAGAGCAGGGCTTTGTTTTAAAAGAGCCAACTTTGGTTGCGGTTGAAACAAGCACAGAAGGCTACAAAGTTAAAGCGGTGGGTGACGAAGCAAAAAAACTTGTTTGGAAAACCTTGGATGAGGTTGAAGTATTTAATCCAATGGCGAATGGCGTTATTGAGAATTTTGAATATGCATATTTGATGCTTTTAACCTTTTTTAAAAAGATTAAGTATAAAAAATCTTCCAACATCTTGGTTTTAACCGCTTGCGGGCTTTCAAGCGAAGAAAAAGATAAATATTATGCACTTTTTGAAAAACTTGGCTTTAATGAAGTTTCGCTTATTCCAAGCGTGCTTTGTGCGTTGGTTGGACAAAATGTTAACATTCTTTCACCAAAGGCAACCATGATTGTGGATATCGGCGGCGCAACAACCGACATAGCCGTTGTCAATCTTGGCTCAATTTTAAAAGGCGTGACGCTTGGCATAGGTGGAAGAGCGATGGATATTGCGCTTTCAAATGCACTTGCGATGGCAAAGGACGGCATATTGATTGGGCTGCCAACCGCTGAAAGGGTTAAAAATGAGATTGGTTCGCTTTACAAAAACGACACGTTGAATATGGAGGTTATGGGGCTTGATGGAGCAAGCAACATGCCTAAAACAAAGATAGTCTCTTGCAAAGATATCAGGCACGTTTTCGAAGCGTTTTTGGAAGAGATTGTCAGAACCGTGAACGTGACTATCAACACTCTGCCGCCAGAAATTTCGGCTGACATAATCAAAAACGGCGTAATCTTTACAGGAGGCGTAAGCAAGATCAACGGGTTGGAAGAGTTTTTGAAAAACAACTTGACTTATAATTTCACCATCAGTGACGATGGCGAAAACGTTGCAATTTTGGGTGGCGGCAAGCTTATCAGTGACGAGCAACTTTTGAAAAGAGTGCTGGCTGAATAAAACATTTTAATTTGACAAGAAAGAAAAATCTTCAACAAAATTTTTCTTTCTTTTTTTATGAGCTCTTGCTAAAATTTTTATTGTTTAAGGAGAATTAATGGCAAGAAAAATTGTGTTAACAAGTGGGAAAGGTGGAGTTGGCAAAACCACAATTTGCGCTAATTTGGGCGTCAATTTGGCGGCGCTTGGATTTAGAACCGTGCTTGTTGATGTCGACATTGGCTTAAATAATCTAGATGTGGTTATGGGGCTTGAAAAACAGGTGGTTTTTGATATCACTGATGTTATTATGGGCAAGTGCCGTGCTAAGCAGGCGCTTGTTGAAGATGTGCGTTTTCCAAATCTATTTTTGTTGCCTTCTTCGCATTACAGCGGCAAATCTCGCATTCTCGGCGAGCATGTTAAAAGCGTGCTGAACATGCTTGACTCATCTTTTGATTACATTTTAATCGACTGCCCGGCAGGCGTTGATGCGGGGTTTCATCGAGCGGTGTTTTCAGCCAATGAGGCGATTGTGGTCGTCACGCCGCACCTTTCAAGCATTCGTGACGCCAACAAAGTTTTAGGGCTTTTGAATGAATATAATTTGACAAGCAAAGGGCTTGTTATAAATCGCATGCGTGGAGATTTGCTTGCCAGTGGAGAGATGCTCAGGGTTGAAGATGTGGTCAGAGCGCTGCACATTCCGCTTTATGGCGTGATACCAGAAGATGATGCAATAAGCAGCGCATGCTCGGTGGGAGGCTATCTTAATTCTCAGGATTCGACAAGGGCTTTCACTTTGCTTTGCGAAAATATTCATAATGGCACAAAGAAGATATATGATTGTGAGATGAAATATCGTGGATTTATGGGATATTTAAGAAGAAATTTAAAAAGGAAGGTGTAAAAAGGTGCAGAGGCTTGAAAGCTTGCTTGAAAATGACAGCCAATATGTAAGCGAGGATATGCTTAATTTTTTGCAAAATGAACTTCAAAAAACGTTAAAAAATTTTGTATCCCTAACAAGCGGAGTGCGTGTGAGATACAAAAAAGAAAACGGACAACTAAAATTTATGGCTGAGTTTTACAGTGACAGAGTCAGACCTTTGGGGTATATTCCAAAAAGATATTAAAAAAGGACTTTTAAAGTCCTTTATTTTTCAAACCAAACAATTCCATAGCATTTTGGGCCGACATGCGAACCAACAACGCAACCAATGTCACAGATTATACCGTCTTTTGCATTCATTCCAAGCAGCGGCGAATATTTTTCCACAAACTTTGTGATTATGTCTCTGCAATCCGAATGTCCAAAGTAAACAGGGTAGGAGGCGTCTCTATCTTTTGCTTTGTTGACCATATACATATTGGCTTTTGTTTCACCCATAATTTTTGCGTCATTATTCACTTTGCCGCCATTGAGTGAAACGATAGGTTTGATGTTAAGCATGCTGCCCATAACTTGACTTGTGGCTGAAAGTCTGCCGCTTGCTCTCAAATATTTTAAATCGCCAATGACAGCCAGCAGTTTAACCTTTTTAATAAGTTCGTCAAGTTTAGCGATCACGTGTTCAAGTTTGTCATCTTTTTCTATAAATTTGCAAAGTTCTATGATGATTGCGCCTTGCGCCCATGTGGTGACGCCTGACTGACGATAGGTGATGTTTTGCATTTTTAAAGCTTGCACAGCGCCTTCCACTTGATGAATGGTTGCAGTCATTTCACTTGAAATCGTGATGGCAATCACATGCGTGTCGCTTTTGTTTACATATGGAGTTAAAAGTTCTTCAAACAAAAATTGATTTGGCATTGATGTTTTTGGTATAAGACCAGTTTGATAAATTTTTTGATAAAATTCATCAGTTGGCAAGCCTTTTGGATAAGTTTCTTCGCCAAAACGAACTTCAATAGGTGCAAGAATTATGCCATATTTTTCTACATATTCTTGTGGAATATCACACGAAGCATCGGCGATAATTTTGTATTTCATCTTTTACTCCTTTTTGTCTTTTTGTGATTGTTTTTCAAGTTTTTTTAACTGTTTTTCTGCTTTTTTTGCATGTTTTTTATGTTTTTTAATATTTTCTAAGCCAATTTCAAACAAATTTTGCTTTTTCTCTTGCTGGCGCACTTTTTCTTTTCGAGCAGGGAGAGGGGCTTTGTTAAACGGCATTTTTACGTTGTCGTTTCTAAGCCTTACTTCCAACTGGTTGAAAGGTATGGAGATTTTGTTTCGTTTAAATTCATTAAAAATGTTTTCAGTTAAATAGTAATAAACATCCCAATAATCTTCGCAATCCACCCAAACATTAATGGCAAGTTGCAACGAGCTTTCGTTCAATTTTTTAAGCCCGAGGAATGGTTTTGGATCTAGGTAAACTCTTCCGTCACTTTGAATTACATCCAAGGCAACTTTCTTTGCTTTTTCAATGTCGGTGGCATAATCGACATCAAACAGCAAATCCAGCCTGCGTGTTTTTTCTTTGTTAAAGTTTGTCATTGGGTTGTTTACTATGTGCGAGTTTGGCAAGGTGATTGCTTTGTTGTCGTTTGTCAATATTGTGGTGGAGAGCAGGTTGATGTTTCTAACCGTTCCTTCCACTCCGTCAACGTTGATGTAGTCGCCCTCTTTAAAATATTTGCCAGAGACGATTATTATTCCGTTGGCGAGGTTTGCCAAACTGTCTTGAAGAGCCAAGCCTATTGCAAGCACTGCGGCTGAAAGCGCTGCGACAATGCCCGTGATTGAGATGCCAAGCTCTGAAAGCAAAATTAAAATCCAAATTAAATACAGCGCAACTTTTATAATGCTTAATATAAATTTTTGTGCGATGCGTTCAAGTTTAGTTTTTGATAAAAGTTTTCTGCAAAGTCGAATGAGCAGTTTTACAATAATAAAACCAACGACCAGCGTTACAAAAAAACCTAAAATCGCCCAGCCGTTACCAGTGAAAAAATCTTTAATATCTTGCCAAATTGCAGCCCAATCCATGTCTATATTATAACTAAAAAAATTTTTATTACAAAATAAAATTGCCAGTTTCACAAAAAAAGCATAAATCATATAAAAAGAAGAAGAGAATTTTTGGTTTTGCACAAAATAGTTTTGGGGGGGAGTGTGGAGATTAAAGACGATTTGATTGCTAAAATGTGTGAATATTTAGACAGAGAGAACGCAGCAAAATTTAAGGAATATATGGCTGTTAACATTGATTTTGTCACTCAAAGTGATTTGGATAGACTTTGTTTCTTTTTTGAAAAATTACAAAAACAAAAAGGATATGATATTTACAATGCTGGCAAACTTATTGCCTTTAAAAAGCAGGCGGAAGACATTGGTTTTTCAGTTTTTCAATATATGAACAATCAAGACATAAGCAAGTTTTCACATTTTTGCGAGCGCTACTTTTTTGATTTGCAAAAGATAAAGAAACAGGCGTTTGCCTGTCAGATTGCTTCTTCAAAATGGGTGACGGATGATGTGTGCAGGCTACTTGAAAATGAAGGCAAAAGCATGCTTTTGATTGACTTTGAAGACAGAATATTTAAAGGAAAAATAAACATATCGCCAGATAGAGAATTCAACCTTTATCATCGCATAAGTGCAGAAGGCGGCGAACATTTGCTTATGGATACAAAGGCGGTTTTAGATTTTGATGATGACAGATGCCTATATTACAATGACTTTTTAAATTACTATCCGCCAAAACTAAGTTACATAAAAAAATTTGGCGAACAAGTTAAAATTGCCTTTCAGCAGGAAGAAAGATTGAGCGAGTTTGGCAGTAAATATTAAAATGTTGTCTCAAAAATTTGCTTTTAACAAAAAAATATGTTAAAATTTCCTCCAAAGAAGGGGAAAATGAAAAAAATAGTTTTAAGCGGAGTTAAACCAACAGGTCATTCACACATAGGCAATTATTTTGGTGCAATCAAACCTGCCATAGATTTTACTGCTAATGATGAAAACCTGTGTTTTTACTTCATCGCCGATTATCACGCACTGACAACTTTAAAAAATAAGCAGGAAATGATCGATTTTTCGTATGACATCGCCATCACGTGGCTTGCTTGCGGAGTAGATCCACAAAAAGTGGTTTTTTATAGGCAGTCTGACATTCCAGAAGTTTTTGAACTTTACTGGATTCTTTGTAATGTCACGCCAAAAGGATTGATGAACAGGGCGCACGCATATAAAGCCTGTGTAGAAAAAAATGAAGAGGCAGGGCTTGACAGAGATGCAGGCGTCAACATGGGGCTGTATAACTATCCAATCTTGATGGCTGCCGACATTTTGCTGTTTAACAGTGATGTCGTGCCAGTGGGGCTGGATCAAAAGCAACACGTTGAAATTGCGCGCGATATTGCAACTTATTTCAACAACAAATATGGCAAAGTTTTTAAATTGCCAGACGTTGAAATACAAAAAGAAACCGCAACTCTTGTTGGGCTTGATGGAAGAAAGATGAGCAAAAGCTATGGAAACACCATTGGACTTTTTACAACGGCTGAGCAGCTCCAAAAGTCGATCAACAAAATTGTGACGGACAGTCGTTTGCCCAGCGAGCCAAAGGATACGGACTGTGCATTGTTTAAACTTTACAAACTCTTTGCTGACAAGCAGCAAACGGCGGAGTTTGCCGAAAAGTTAAAGGCTGGGCTTGGTTGGGGCGAAGCTAAAAAACAACTTTTTGAGGTTGCAAACAAAGTTATTTCGCCGATGCGTGAAAAATATTTCTATTATCAAAACCACAAAAGCGAAGTGGATGCGATTTTGGCAGAAGGTGCGCAAAGAGCGAGGACAATAGCAAGAAAAACGCTTGACAAGGTTAGAAAAGCGATTGGAGTTTAAAAAAATCTCGGATTATCCGAGATTTTTTGTTAATCATTTGCAATTTTATCAAGTTCTTCAATTTCTTTATTTATATCAAGCCTTGCAAACAGAGGAGTGATCTTTTCAACTTTTATTCCGTCAATTTTAAAATTACAGCAAGCATTTTCGTCTATTTTCACTTTGTCAATGCCAAAGAGTTTTAAAACCTGACATACTTTTTCAGGAAGGAATGCGTCTAAAAGCGTGTATGCTTCAAGCAATCCCTGCACGGCAAAGTATAAAATTGTGGCAATGCGCTCTTCGCCGCCTTCTTGTTTTGCCACTTCCCAAGGTTTGCAGTTGTCAATATAGCCGTTGCATTCGTCAATGATTTTTAAAACTGATTTATAACTTAAAGTTGGCTTTAATTCTTTTATTTTTTGAATGCTGTCGCATTTTAACTGTTTAATTGTGTTTACAAAGTTTTGCTCTTGCTCGGTTGGCGAAATTTTGTTTGTGATGATGCCATTTTGGTATTTGCAAATCATGCCGATCAGCCTTGATGAAAGGTTGCCCACTTTATTTGCCAAAATGCCGTTAAAAGAGTTCAAAAACAACTCTTGTGAGTATGGGCCATCTTGACCAAACGAGATTTCTCCTATGAGGAAATTTCTAACTGCATCAGAAGAATATCTTTCAATTAAAATTCTTGGATCAAGCACCTCATTTTTTCCACTCTCTTTGCTTTTGCTGAGTTTGCCGCCGTTGAAAATAAGCCAGCCGTGACCAAAAATCATTTTTGGCAGGGGAAGACCAAGCGACATCAAAATTGCAGGCCAAATGATTGAGTGAAAACGCACAATTTCTTTGCCAATCACATGCACATCAGCCGGCCAGAATTTTTTGAACAAACTTTCGTCTTCTGAGAGATAGCCAAGTGCTGTGATATAGTTTGTGAGAGCGTCCACCCAGACATATATAGTTTGATCTTTATCAAATTCCACAGGAATGCCCCATTTTACAGTTTTTCTTGAAACGCACAAATCTTTTAAGCCCTTGCTTAAAAAGTTGTTTATCATTTCATTGGCACGGCTTTCAGGCAACAAAAAGTTTTTGTTGGTTTGATAAAGCTTTTTGATTTTATCTTCATATTTTGAAAGTTTGAAAAAGTAGCACTCTTCGTTGGCATCGATAACATCTCTGCCACAATCTGGACATTTGCCGTCTACAAGTTGTTCCTCGCTCCAAAAACTTTCACAAGGCACGCAATACTTGCCTTTGTAAATTGATTTATATATATCTCCGTTTTGATAGAGCTTATTAAAAATTTTTGTAACGGCTTTAACGTGATAGTCATCGGTGGTTCTGATAAACTTGTCATAAGAGATGTTTAACAGCGACCACAAATCTTTTGCGTCTGCAACAATCTCGTTAAGATATTGCATCTCTTTCATATTTTTTGCACTTGCTATCTTTGCGATTTTTTGACCATGTTCATCAGTTCCAGTCAAGAAAAACACGTCATAGCCAAGCGCTCTATGAAATCTTGCGATGGCATCGCAAAGCACGGTTGTGTAGCAATTACCAAGTGTAAATTTGTTGCTTGGATAGTAGATTGGTGTGGTGATGTAAAAATTTTTATTTTCCATAATTTGCTCCATTTTTGTCAACATTTACTATACAAATTTTGATTAAAATTGTCAACAAAAACTTATATTTATTGGCTGTGAGCATCAAAATTTAAATATTTTTTTAATAATAGCAATATCATTTTGCTAAATTTTATTGATTTGATATACTAAAACCAGAAAAGTTAACCGAATATGATTTTTAAGCGATATTTTAACAAGGACGCAAATTTAGCGAATTTTTTTGCCGAAAAGTTTGGAGTTTCTCCGTTTGTTATGGAGATTATTTTGTCACGTGTGGGTGGTGACGAAAAGAAGATTGAAGAATTTTTGCACCCAAACGTTGCGCTTTCGGCGTTTGATTTAAACGGAGTTAAAGAGTTTTGCGAGCGCATTGAGCTTGCTAAAAAACTTGGCGATAAGATTGTCATTTTTGGCGACTATGACGTGGACGGCGTAAGTGCAACGGCGATTATGCTTAAAGCGCTTAAACGCTATGGCATAGAGGCAAATTATTTTCTGCCAAACAGGTATGTGGATGGATATGGACTTACAAAGCAAACGGTTGACAAGGTTATAGACAAGTTTTCGCCAAATTTGATTATCACTGTCGATTGCGGCATTTCTTGCTATGAGGAAGTGGAATACGCAAAGCAAAAAGGCGTGGAAATTATTGTAACCGATCATCATGAACTTCCTGAAAAATTGCCGGATACGCTTGTTATCAACGCAAAAATTCCTAATCAAAAGTTTGGCTTTGATGGGCTTTGTGGCGCTGGGCTTGCATATAAAATTTGTGAAGCGCTTTTGGGAGAAAAGGCGGTGGAAGAACTGCTGCCTATTGCAGCCATCGCCACTATTGCCGATATTGTGCCGCTGCTTAGCGAAAACAGGCGCATTGTCACAAAAGGGCGTAAACTTTTTGAAAGGCACCTTCCGATTGGAATAAAGGCGCTGTTTAAAGAAAACAAAGTGCCAATTTCTTCGGCAACTGCAAATGCAATTTCTTTTAAAATTGCACCAAAATTGAATGC
>CALWTN010000053.1 GCA_944384475.1 uncultured Clostridia bacterium | reverse complement strand
ATGCAAGAGGTCTATCTCAAACTTGCCACAGCTGGCGATAATGAATATCTTAAAGCAGAATATTTCAACGAATTTATTTACAAATACAACCAAGATGACGGCATGTTTAATGCAGACAGAAACTATGTGATTGGCATTGATTATACAACGCCAGACACAGAGAACGAAACGCCTTACACCATTCATTCTAACATGGTTGAAAATTTCACCAACGCTGCCATACAGCTTTACAATCAAGGCGAAGCAAAGATAGGCGATGTTTATGCGCCACAGGCTGACGATTTGTCAAGCGGGTTGATTAGAACTGAGTATGGCATCCATATCATGGTTTATGAAGGAAAGGTTGAAAACCTGTTTACAGGCATAGATCAAAACTTTAATTTGACAGTCAATGACATCGCAGAACTTGACAGCAACCGTGCAAGATTGAAGGCGGGAGAGGAAAAAACTGTTTTTGACAGCCTTTATGAAGAGGTAAACAAGGATAATTTTACAATATTTGAAAATATGGATTTGCAGTTTTTAAGAAGCCAAGTTAAAATTGAATATTATCCTGACGAGTATAAGGACTTGATTTAATAAATAAACTCTTGTTTTGATTGACAAGAGTTTTTTTATTTGTTAAAATTTAACACGTGAAAACTTCCGAGGAAAAAGATTTAGAAGTGGTTAAAGAGCCAGAAGGCTCTGATTTTTCACAAATGGAACTTGAACTTAAAGAGTTTTCTGAGGAAGATAAAGCCAAACTTGACGCTTCGCAGCAAGCGGTTTCTAAACGCAGCGGAAAGAAGAAAAAGGTTTGGAATATTGTTATGTTTATCGTCAATATTTGCGTTATCGCAGGTATTTTCACATATCAAATTCTTGCTGGCGATTTTGTTTCACTAACCGAAATCTCTTTGAATATAGGCTACCTTTTTGTGTGTCTCGCTTTTTTTGCTGTGGCATTGTTTTTCGACTCGCTTTCTATTTCTCATTTGATAAAAAAAGCGTGCAATCGCAGAAGATTTGCGCTGGGCTTTAAAACCAACCTTTGCGGAAGATACTATGATGCCATCACACCTCTTTCAACAGGCGGTCAGCCATTCCAAGTGGTTTATCTCAAAAACAGAGAAGTGCCTGCAACGTCTGCGCTTTCAATTCCTATTGCAAAGCTTTTCTTTCAACAACTGACGTGGTTTATTGCTTCGACAATAGCACTTATAGTGTCGTTTATCAATTATTCTTCCTTCAGTTCGCTTGTAAACATTTCGTCATACATCGGTTTTGTGCTTACATTTGCAATGATGTTTTTAACGATATTTCTTTCAGTCAGCAAAAATGTTGGTAAAAAACTTGTTGCAAAAACACTTAGATTGCTGCAAAAGATGAAGATTGTCAAAAATTACGAAAAACAATATCAACGTGTTTCAAACTATGTGGAAGATTATCAAAATTTGATGCGTGAATATGTGAAAAACAAAAAGGACTTTTTCATCATGTTCATGACGATGGCGATTAGAACGGTGTTAATCTATTCACTTCCTTTCTTTATTTACTGCATGTTTAACGGCTATGCACCAGAACTTTACGGCAAGTTTTTCGTAATGGGCGTGCTGGTAGATTTGGCTTCTAGTTTTATTCCTTTGCCGGGAGGAACGGGAATGAACGAAGTTTCATTTATGGCAATATTTGCCCCATATTTTACAGGCGGGTCTATCTTTTGGGCGATGCTGCTGTGGCGCTTTTTCACTTATTATCTATATTTGATACTCGGCTTTAGCATGATAACGTATGATGTTGCGTATGGAAACAGAAAATACCGATGGCTTAAAGTTGAAAGAAAATTGCAACTTGAAAGTAAGCAGTTTAAAGAAAAACAAATTTCTTCTTTTAGGCAGGAGCGTGCCTATCGCCGCAGGAGACAACTTAAAAAGAACTAGAATATAAACTGATAATTTTGTAAACCATAATCTCATGAAAAAACTTTCAAAAAGAGATTATGGTTTTATTTTTGCCATTGTTGTTTTGGTTATTTTGCTGGGCGTGAGCTTATATTTGGGCATTTCTGGTTGGTTTTATTCAAACATATCGCCGGTAAAATCTGACATGCAGCTTGGCAAAACGGTTAATGTTTCGCTGCAAGAGACGGGCGCACAGGCGCTTTCTTTCACTTTCCCAGGCAACTATCTGCCAGGACAGAAATTGCCACAATACATCAATATTTCAAACAGCTCAGGCAAAGATTTGCATGTGAGAGCAAAAGCAGTGGTGTTTAGTTATGAAGATGGAGAAAAGCAGATTGAAGTTGGCATAAGCGAGCATTGGACGCAGAATAATGAGTATTATTATTTTGATCAGCCGCTTTTGCAGGCTAACAAAGTCGCCCTTGGCACTTATGTAAGATTGAGCGAGGATGAATACTACAACTCAGAAAAGAGTTATGTTTTAACGATAGTTGTCGAGGCGCTGGACGCAAGTTTGGACAGACAACAAATTTGGGGTTTTTAAAAATATAAAACTGTCAATAATTTTTCTATGAAAAAATTGGCAGTTTTTTGTATTGTTGTGGTGGCTTTAATATTATCGAGCTTTTTAGTGCAAAAACAAAGCGTTTTGGATTTTGATTCGGTGAAGGCGGTGAGTTTTGTGACCGATTGCGAAAGTGCGACAAAATTTAATTTAGACTTTGTTCAAAACGGAAGTGATGCGATAGCGCAAGTTGATGTCAAACAGGCATCCGAGCTTTATCAAAAAATTCAACCAAAATGCATCGTGCTGAGTTTGGATGAAAAAGATTTATCAAAATTGACCAATTTTTTAAATTTGAAGCATTTTTATCAACAAAATTTGGATGATATGAAAATAATTTATGGCTACACGGATAAGTTTGGAGATTTCACATTTGTTGACAACAAAAAAATTAACGTGCAAATTGCTGTCAGGCAAGGAGACGTTGTCGCAGGTTTTCCATTGATTATGACAGGTTTTTAAAATTAATGTATAAAAAACAAAAAAGTGTCAATAAAGTTGTCAAGGAGGGAAAAATGGAAATAAGAAAAGACAATAAGTTTTACTCATTTGTCAAAAAATTTGGTGTTTACATTATTGCGGGGGCGGTGGTCTTGATTGTGGCGATAACTGCAACACTTGTGGGCGTGCTGAGCAAAAAAGACAACTCTTTGGATGTGGGAACGCAACCTTTGGAATTTGGCTTGCCTGCTTTGAATGCAACAGTGCTGAAAGATTATTCCGACACAAGTTTGCAATATAATGAAACGCTAAACAAATGGGAGGCACACTTTTCGGTGGACATCACAAGTGAAGATCCGTCTGTGCTTGCAGTGTTGGACGGAACGGTTAGCGATGTGTCATACAAATATATGACAGGCTACTGTGTGACGATCGAGCATGCGGATGGGTTTGTAAGCGTTTACAGCTCGCTTGCAGAAGACGTTCCAGTTAAAGAAGGTGACAAGGTTACAAAAGGGCAAAAGATTGGAGAAATATCTGACTCGGCTGCTGGAGAATCAACATATGGCGCTCATTTAGACTTTTCACTTTTGCAAAATGGCGAAGAAGTTGACCCAAATGACTATATTTCTTTGCAAAACAAATAAAAATGTTTGTTAAAAGTCTCTTTGTTGTGGTATAATGTCAACAGTGGAGGCAGATATGAAAGATAAAATCAAAGCATTGATTGCAGACCAACTTTGCATTTCACCTGACGACATTGCAGATGATGCAGACATCGTAAGTGACTTGGGTGCCGACTCTTTGGACGTTGTCGAAATGTTGATGACGCTTGAAGATGAGTTTGGAATAAAGTTGAAAGATGATCAAATTAATAAAATTAGATCTGTCAATGCGATTTGCGAAATAATTGAAAATATAAAAAAATAACAACAAATCAACAAGGCACAACAGCCTTGTTTTTTTATTTCAAATTTTGACATAAAACGACAAATTCCTGAATAGGTTACTGGTAAGGAGGAATTTGCCGTGAAAGATGACATCACTAAAAGAGTTTTGCTTGAAGCGGAATACATCATCTCAACTCACAGCACTTTAAGACAAACGGCTCAGTTGTTTGGGGTAAGTAAAAGCACAGTTCATGTAGACATGTCAAACAGACTTAGAAAATTGAATGCAAAAAAACACAACAAAATTGAAAAAATATTGCAAATAAATTTTTCAGAAAAGCATATTCGTGGAGGCAACGCTACACGAGAAAAATATCTAACGGCATAAAATTATTCGCCTTAAAAACCAAGGCGAATAATTGTATTTTATTTAAAAATATCAATTTTTTCACTAAAAATTAGCTTTTTTTTGAAAAAAACGGTGTTTTTTATTAAATTATTTTTAATTCCACAAATTATATCTTTTTGAATTTATTATTGCATTTAAAATTTTATTTTTTGAATTAGGATAATTTTCATTTAATTTTTGCAATATTTTTTTTGCATTTTCACGCTGTGAAAAATGATCTTGCGGGCATAAGTTTTTTATAACGGGCATATTTTTTGACGCCTTTTTAATTTCGTTTTCTTCGATCAGCAGCATCGGCCTGATGACAGTTAATTTTGTTTTTGAAAGATATGATTTTGGTTGAAGTCCGTAAAGACGCCCTTCAAAAAACATAGCCATCAAAAAAGTTTCAACCAAATCATCGGCGTGATGGCCTAGCGCAACTTTGTTGCAGCCTAGGTTTTTTGCCGCAGTGTTCAGCAAGCCTCTGCGCATGTTTGCGCACAGTGAGCAGGGATTTTTTTGCTTTCTAATTTCAAATATAATTTCAAAAACATTGGAATTTATCAAGTGGAAGGGAACTTGCAGCGTTTGGCAATATTTTTCTATGCTGCTATAGTCCATTTTGCCATTTGACAAATCAACGGCGATGGCTTCGATTTGGAAGTTTGGGTTTATGTATTTTTGATATTCTTTTAAAGCGCTCAAAAGCGTGAGACTATCTTTGCCGCCAGAGAGGCCAACGGCAATTTTATCGCCATTTTCGATCAAATTATACTGCTCAATCAGTTTTCGCATTAGTGACAATATTTTTCTCATAATTTGCATTATTATATCAAAAAAATAAATTTTTGTAAAGCCGAATTAGAGGCTAATTTATTTGACAAAATTCCTTTAATTGTTTTATAATTTTATTAAATTAATTATTATTATTTTTTTTGCGATATAAATAATATTTTTTCGCAATTTAAAAATAATAATCTAGGAGGAATAATGAAAAATAAAATTTCTAAATTCTTCGTTGCTTTAATCAGCACATTCCTGCTTTTTGGCGGTGCTTTTTTTACAGCTTGTGGAGAAGCGCCAAAGGCAACAATTTCTGTTTCCTCTTCTGATTTTGTAAGTGAAGATTACATAGAGATCGACATCGGCTCGCAGGACATCGTGGCAGAGGTGGTTGCCACGGTGGAGGGTGTTTCGTCTGGCAGAGTAAGTGTCAACAACGATAATCAAAGCATCATCCAAACAAAAGCAAATTATGACGAAAATTCTAATTCAACAAAAATTACAATCACAGCAGTAAGCGAGGGCATGGCTTCATTCCTTTTGCGTTCTCATGAAGGCAATGGGCAAAAGTTGATCAACGTGTATGTTTACAGCGATATTTTGGATTTACAACAAAAGCAAGATGAGCAGGGTTACAGCAACCAGTATGTTGTTAAAGGCGAAGACACAAAACTTGACGCTGACAGATTTTTGACCTTCACCTCTAGACCTGGTGGCGAAAGCAATCGTAAAGACGTTAATTGGAAGCTGCTGACACAAGATGAAAGAGTTTCGCTGAATGGCGATGTGCTTTCGGTGAGCGGCGACAGTTCTTTGACACAAGTAAAACTTCAAGCAACTTCGGTTTACAAGCCAGAGATTTACGAAGAGATCACTTTGGCGGTTATATCACCGCTGCCAGAAGTGCAGTTGTTGTTTTCAAGAAATTACGACTCGTTCAGCGAGCCCGTAGAGCAAGGCGCTAGTTACAACCTTGTAAAAAATGACGATTCGCAGCTTGAAGCTGTGGCTTATATCAAGCTTAACGTAGACGTTCCAACTGGTGGAGAATTGCCAAGTTTGCAAATCAACACTTCTGTGACTGGCGCAGATGGAGGTCAAAGTGACAGAATAAGCGTTACAGAATTTAACAGAACGGTAAGTGACAGTTCAACGCAGATCATCTATCAGATAAAAGCGCTTGCAAACGATAAAAACCTTCAACCTGAACTTTTGCAAGTTTCGTTTGGCGCAAAATATGAAAACTTTAGTTACGTTAAATCTTCTGTCGAGTTTAACGTCAATTTGGTTGATGTTATTGACAGAATAGAGGTTACATCAATCGAGCAAACAATCACTTCTGGCGATGTGGTTGACATTTATGACAATTACAATGGCGACAGCGCCTATCAATTTGGTCGCCCTTTTGTCATTTCATTAGGCCCTGACACCGTAACCAATGAAAATGCACTTTTTGACATTGAATTTAACGCAACAGGGCTTAACGTTGCAGATTATATACGCATCTTTGACGAAAGAGGCGCAGAGATCACAATTCAACAAGAAGGCGATAAGTGGGTTGCCAAGTCCATTGCCAACAACTCGTTGATCTACATTAGAACCTCAGAAAACTTTGTGGCAGAAACTCAAATTGGCTGCAAATTCATTTCTCAGCAATCGCCGTCAGTCAATGTTGAGATTGGGCTTGTTTGCCACAAGTCGCCAAATGCAAATTTCAGCATAGGCGCTCAGCAGGTGAGATATCTTTCCACTTACGGCGAAAACACTTTGCTGGTTAACGTAACCGCCCCTGCACTTGTTGGGATAAACAAAGGTTTAAGTTTAAGATATGTAGAAAACCAAGTTTTTGAAATTTCGGACTTTACTTTTGATTCAGCGGCAGGCAGCATAAGTTTTTATGTTACAAACTTAACAGAAAATCTCTCTGGCGCATCTCTTTCTATTGCTGTTGTTCATGAAAACGGATTTAGGGCATCGGAAGACATCGTTATAGAAACGTTTGTTCCTATGAAAAATGCGGCAGTTTTACATCAAGGGCAGTCTTCGTCTTCAATTTCGCAAGTGGAATA
>CALWTN010000052.1 GCA_944384475.1 uncultured Clostridia bacterium | reverse complement strand
GCCAACTATGTTTTCAATTTGCGTAAAAAACTCCTCGCTGGTGTTGCTTCCCGTTGCAATAATTGTTGGTTCATACAAAGAGATTTCACCTATTTTCCCATTAAAAAGCATAATATTTGCGCTTTTTTCAAGTTTTTGTTGCAATTTTTGCCTTAAATCAGTTAAATTATCATCCACAAGCTGACAACTCTTGCAACCCAGCGCTTTAAGTTCCGCAAACAATCTTTTTGTTTTTTGGTTGGTCTCAATAGGCTTTATGTCGCTTGAAGGGATATCAAAAAGATGCACCTCCACTCCATATTCACTTAAAGTGAGTGCGGCTTCTCCTCCGGCATATCCACCACCAATAATATTTACGACTGAGTTTTTCATGGCTGTTTATAATCACACTTTGAACAAACAATATTTTTGTTTTTTATTATAAGCGGCTGGTTGCAATTTGGACAACGTTGCCCTGTTGTTGGATACCAGCTCATAAATTTACACTCTGGATAATTGCTGCAAGAAAAGAAGGTTTTGCCCTTTTTAGACTTTCTTGCCACCACATCGCCGCCGCATTCTGGACATTTGCCAACTGGCTTTTGCTGTGGTTGATATGGCATAATGTTTTTGCAATGTGGGAAATTTGAACAGCCCAAAAATTTGCCATATCTGCCCTCTCTTAAAAGCATTTTATGCCCACACTTATCGCAAATTATATCAGTTTCTTGCGGCTCGGCTTTAAGCGAAAAACCTGATGCGTCACTTTCAGAAAGCAGTTTAGAAAATCCCGACCAAAAACTCTCCACCACATCATGCCAATCGTCATTTTGAGTGGCGATGTCGTCAAGCCTGTTTTCCATATTTGCAGTAAATTTGACGTTGATAACCGAACTAAAAAACTTTTCAAGATATTCAGTCACCTTTCTCCCAAGCTCGGTTGGAACAAGGCTTTTGCCGTCCTTTGTGACGTATTCTCTTGACGTGATAACCATAATGGTTGCCGCATAAGTAGCAGGTCTGCCAATACCCTTTTCTTCCATCGCCTTAACCAAACTTGCTTCGGTGTAGCGTGCTGGTGGCTTGGTAAATTTTTGCTCAGTTTTAACTTCCTTGGCAGCAAGATCTTCGCCCTCTTCCAAAGGTGGAAGTTTGGTGATCTCCTGCTTTTCATCGCCTTCAAATTCTTTGTATGCAGCGGTGTAGCCTGCAAATTCCAACGTTTTACCAACCGCTTTAAATTCAAATTCTTTTGCAGTGATTGCAGCCGTCACGTTTGAATACACAGCATCACTCATTTGGCTTGCAAGAAATCTTTCATAAATAAGTTTATACAGTTTGTAATTGTCTGGCGAAAGTGAGGCTTTAACTTTTTCAGGCGTCATATTCATGTTGATAGGTCTGATCGCCTCGTGTGCATCCTGTGCGTTTGCTTTTTTAGCATAAATGTTAGGCTTTTCTGGCACAAATTTTTCGCCATAAAGTTTGCGAGCATACTCACGGCAAGCATTTTGTGCGTCCACAGAAACACGTGTCGAGTCAGTTCTGATGTAGGTTATAAGCGCAATTTTGCCTTCGCCTGCAATCTCCACGCCTTCATAAAGTTGTTGAGCAGCAGAGGTCGTGCGCTTAACGCTCATCCCCGCCTTGTTTAAGGCATCTTGTTGCATAGTAGAGGTGGTAAAAGGCGCAGGCGCATGCGATTTGGTCGTCGAGCGCTTTACTTTTTGAACGTGAAAAGGTTCGCCCTTAATTTTATCTACAACTTCCCTTGCCTCTTCTTCTTTTGAAGGAAGATATTTTTTGCCATTCTTCTTTTCTAAACTTGCCTTAAAAAGGCTGCCGTTTTTAGCTAAAACTGCTGTGATTGGCCAATATTCCTCTGGTTTAAACGCTTCAATTTCCTTTTCTCTGTCAACAACAAGTTTAAGCGCCACCGATTGCACTCTTCCAGCACTAAGTCTTGGCTTAATTTTTCTGCATAAAATTGGCGACAGTTTGTATCCAACTATTCTGTCAAGCGCACGCCTAGCCTGCTGAGCGTTAACCAAGTTTTGGTCTATTTCACGAGGCTGAGTGAGCGCATTTTGCACTGCTTTTTGCGAAATTTCGTTAAATTGAATGCGGCACTTTTGATTTTTGTCGATCCCCAAAACATTTGCAATGTGCCAAGCGATCGCCTCTCCCTCTCTATCTGGGTCGGTGGCGATTAAAACATGGTCGGCTTTTTCGGCTTTTGCTTTAAGATCGCTGATAAGCTGTTTTTTGTCAGGCATGATTTCATATTTAGGTTCAAAATGATGATTTACATCGAGCCCGAAACTTTTTTGAGGCAAGTCACGAATATGACCTTTTGTTGCAAAAACATCATATCCACTTCCCAAATATTTTTTTAAAGTCTCTCTTTTTGCAGGTGCTTCTATAACTACAAGGTTCAAAATTTCCTCCTAACCAAGCGAATAAAATCCGCCCGGCATTCTTTTAATTATACCTTTTATTTCAAGCGATGTCAAAAGGCTGTTTAATTTTGCAATATTTATTTTTGTAATATCGGCTATTTCATCGATAATTTTCTCGCCATTCGACAAAACTTGCACAATGACACTTTCATTTGATGATAATGAAAGCGAGGTTTTGCTTTTTCTTTTTAAGCCAAGTTCGTTGATGATGTCATCTGCATTTAGCGCACAAATCCCTTGCATCGATGCGATCAACTTGTTTGTTCCTTCGCTTTTTGCAGAAGTGATATTGCCCGGCACTGCATAAACCGGCACGCCATAGTCAAGCGCAAAATCTTTTGTGATGGTTGTTCCGCTTTTTGCGCCAGCCTCAGTGATAAGCAGCACATCGCTAAGCGCAGCAACTATTCTGTTCCTCTGAGGGAAATGATATTTAAGTGCCGAAATATCTGGTCTGTGTTCTGTCAAAACCAAACCCTTTTGAGCTATTTCTTCAAATAAAGAGGCATGCTCGGATGGATATATTTTATCAAATCCGCCCGCCAAAACCGCAATCGTTTTGCCATTAACTTCCAGCGCTTTTCTATGTGCGATGCTGTCGATGCCGTATGCAAGCCCGCTGACAACAACCGCCCCTGCACTTGCAAGCTCACCTGCAAAACGCTCGGTGATGATTACGCCGTAGTTGGAAGGTGATCTTGTTCCCACCATTGCCACAGCCTTTTGGCTGAGCAAAGATAAATCACCTTTGTAAAACAAATAGTAAGGCGCATCTTCAACTTTGATGAGTTTTTCTGGATAGTCTTGGCTTTCGCAAGTAAAAATGCCTATGCCCTTTTCTTTGAGACGAGATAAATAGGCGTCAAAATATTGCTGATTTGATTTTTTGGCAATCTGAGTGTAATCATCGCCCAAAATATCCTCCACTTTTTGTGAAAGATAAAATTTTTCAAAAGTGTATTCGCCCTCCATCGCCTCTAAAATTTTGGTGATCTTAGAGTAGGAAAGCTCAAAAGCAGATAAAAATTTAATAAAACTGTCTTTATTCATATTTTTCCTTATATATATTTTCTATCGAGAGTGCGATAAGCCACTGCCTCTGCAATATGTTCTGGCAAAATATTTTCCTCTCCTTCTAAATCTGCAATCGTTCTGGCAACCTTCAAAATTCTATCGTGCGCTCTGGCAGAAAGTTTTAAATTTTCAAACGCATTTCGCAGCAATTCTTCGCAATCTTTATCAAGCACACAATATTTTTTTGTTGCAGGCACGCTCATCTTTGCATTTGAGAAATTTTTAAGCCCTTTAAATCTTTGCAGTTGAATTTTTCTTGCCCTGTCCACTCTCTTTTTAATTTCTATCGAACTCTCTTCTTGCTTTTCTGCTCGCAAATCGTCAAACGAAACGTCGTCCACTTCCACATGCAAGTCTATCCTGTCCAAAATAGGCCCTGAAATTCTGGACATGTATTTATGCCTAACTGACGGCGAACATTTGCATTCCTTGTTTTTAGAGCCATAGTTTCCACAAGGGCAAGGATTCATGCTTGCAATAAGTGTGAAATTTGCAGGATATGTGATCGTTTGCGCACTTCGTGCCACGGTTATAACTCCGTCTTCAAGCGGCTGACGTAACATTTCAAGGCTTTGGCGTGGATATTCTGGCATCTCATCCAAATATAGCACTCCATTATGCGCAAGAGATATTTCCCCAGGTTTGCTGTGAGTGCCTCCGCCAGTTAAACTAACAGATGAGGCAGAATGATGCGGCGTGCGAAAAGGACGAGAAGAAACAATCCCCTTTTTAAAATCAAGCTCGCCTGCCACAGAGTGAATTTTTGTTACTTCCAGCGCTTCGTCAAATGTTAAATCTGGCAAAATTGATGGAAAACACTTTGCAAGCATGCTTTTTCCACTTCCGGGCGGCCCAATCATAAGCACGTTGTGCCCACCTGCGGCAGCAATTTCAAGCGCACGCTTGGCTCTTGCTTGACCTTTAACAAATTTAAAATCTAAAACCTTTGCCTCGTTTGGCTCGCCCGCCATAAAACTTGCAAGTTCAACTTTTTTTAGTTGCAAATTGCCTGCAATAAATTCCACAACCTCAATCAAAGATTTTACTGCATACACTTCAATTCCATCTATATAGCTTGCTTCAACACTGTTGGCAAAAGGTATGATAAATTTTTTATATCCCTGCCCACGTGCTGAAATTAAAATTGGAAGCACACCTTTGACTGCCTTAACTTCACCATTAAGCGAAAGTTGCCCCACCAAAACATATTCTTTTATTCGGCTGTAATCAAAGTTTTTAATTTGATTGTTGGCGTCCGCACAGATAATTCCCACAGCAATCGCCAAATCATACAGCGAACCCTCTTTTTTAACATCTGCTGGTGCAAGATTGATTGTAATGCGTTTTAGAGGATAGTTATATCCGCTGTTTTTAATCGCACTTCGCACCCTTTCCTTTGCTTCTTTGATGGCGGTGTCGGCAAGCCCGACCATGTCCACATGCGGCAAACCGCTGGAAATATCAACTTCCACATCAACAAGAAAGCCATCTATACCTTTAAGCCCAAACGAATGTATTTTAGATAACATCATTTCTCCTTAGAATGATATCAGTATAGCAAAAGGAGCAATTTTTCGCAAATAAAAAATAAAAGTAAAATAAATGTTACAAAGTTTTAAATAAAAAAAACCTCCAAACAGGAGGTTTTAAATTATTTGTTGTCTGCTGATTTAATTTTGGCTGCTTTTCCAGTAAGCGCACGAACGTAGTAAAGTTTTGCCCTTCTTGGCTTGCCTTTTCTTACTACCTCAACATTTGCAACAAGAGGTGAATGCAATGGAAATGTTCTTTCAACGCCCACGCCGTTTGAAATTTTTCTAACGGTGAAGGTTTCTCTGATTCCACCATTCTTTCTTGCAATAACCACACCCTCAAAGCCTTGAATTCTTTCCTTTTCGCCTTCCTTGATGCGAACACCAACTTTAACGGTATCGCCGATGTTGAAAGAAGGAATTTCTTGCTTCATGTTTTCTTTTTCAATTTGGTCGATTATGTTTGCCATTGACTTATCTCCTTTTTTCAGATTTTCGACATAGTGTTCATTGATGTTATCAAGCGGACCACTCGAAGTCTTGAATATATTATCACATTTAAAAAAATTTTTCAAGTGATTTTGCAACATTTATAAAAAATCGGCTTTAATTTGCCGATTTGTTAGCGTAATACTAAACCATAGCCAGTTGCTGCCGACACTCTTGCCAATATTGGTGCATCTGGATCTGGTCTGTCGCCTCTGTTAGGATCGTGATCAGCAACAGAGTCCTCTTCAGATGACTCGCTGTCTGTGCTTGCGCCAGATGACGATCCGCTGTTTGTGCCTGAGCCGTTTTCCCAATTGCTGTCGCCAATATTATCTTTGTATACATGGTTCGAGCCTTGCATGTCAGTGCCCACACCATCAAATTTAGCATATTTTATACAGAAATATGTGCCTGTAACGACTAAAAAAAGCGACAGAACAACAATGCCGGTGGTTTTCAAAATGCCACGTGCTTTTACCTTGTCAGTCGATTGTGTTTCAGTGCCTGATGCATCTGTATTTTCGCTCACTCGAGTTGAAGAATAAGCCTCATCTACTCTGTTTTGAGCCGCTTTGTTTAGATTTCTTTTCATTTTTTACCTCAATGCTATTATATCACGCCACACTCATACTGTCAATACCCTTATCAAAAACAGCCCTTTAAGTGAGCGACTCTATCTTCCAAAATCTCCACCACATCGCACCTGCAATCGCAATTTGTGAGTTTGTTTTTTAACATGTAAAATTGTGCAACTTGCCTGATTTTGTTTTGTTTATGTAAATTTACCATCTCTCGTGGAAAACCCAACTGCGAACTGGTTTTTGTTTTAACCTCCACAAAAACAAGTGTTTTTTTATCCTGTGCGATAATGTCTATTTCTCCCATTTTGCAACTAAAATTTGTCGCAATAATTTTATAGCCCAAACTTTTTAAATAATTTTGAGCCATAATTTCACCTTTGTTTCCCACAACTTTATTAAAAATCTTCACTAAACTTCCTCTATTAAAAGCTTGCCAAGCCTTCCACTTCTAAAATCGCTGATTAACGCTTTTGCACCTCGAGAAATGTCAAGTTCGCCTCCGCCAAGAAAAAAGCCTCGGGCTTTACATATCTCAGGCAAAGTGCTGCTGCCTTTATAGCGCTCGGCAATTTTATCTGGATAAATCTTTTGCATTCTCTTTAAAAATTCTTCGGCAATTTCAATCTCGTCCACAACCTCATCTCTAATGCTGCCGATAAACGCCAAACTTTTTGCAATTTCTTGGTTGCCAAGGTTTGGATATAGCGTGCCCGGTGTGTCGCAAACTTCAATTTCAGGCGAAATTTTAAACCACTGCTTGTTTTTTGTCACACCCGGTCTATCGCCAGTCACCGCCTTTGCCTTTTTGCAAAGGTTGTTTACAAGCGTGCTTTTACCAGAGTTTGGCACGCCCACCACAAGCGCACGCAAAGTCACTTTGATGCCTTTGTTTTGATATTTTGCTATCTTCTCAGCGCAAAGCGATTTTATCTTTTCACACACCTGCTTGCTTGCTCCGCTCTGTGAAGAATTAAGCACTAAATAATCACTTTGTTGCGATTTAAATGAGCCCTTAATTTTGTCAAGTTTTTGCAAATCAGTTAGATCGGCTTTGTTGAGAATATATAAAATTGGTTTGTTGCCGCTGAGCTTTTGCAGTTCAGGATTTAGGCAACTTTTTGGCGCACGAGAATCCAGCACATATATGATCACATCTGCTTTGTTAAGCTCTGCTCGCATTTGATCGAGCGCTTTTTTCATGTGCCCTGGAAACCAGTTAATCTTATTAACTCTCTTCTCTTCCATTTAATCACAATCCTTTTTAAATTACAAATCTTTGCGGCTTACTTTTTCAATAATCTTTAAAGCACTGCTTGCAACTTTTTCGCTGACATACTTTATATTATCATTAAACATTTGCGCATCCTCTCCATTATCAGAAACACATTTAATAAGTAAAAATTTAGTTTTATTTTTAAAACAAACCTGACTTATAGCCATACCCTCCATGTCACAAGCAAATGCATTATAATCATTCATAATTTTATTTTTCGTATCTTTATCTTCTACAAAATCATCGCCAGTAGCCAATGAAGTGATTTTTACATCTTGTAAAACATTTTGCGCAAAATTTAAAATTTTTTTATCTACACTAATTTGACTGAACTCTTCAGGCATAAATATTTGCTTAAAATCCCAAAAGTAACATTTATCAATCAATAAAACATCTCCAATATCAAAACCTTTAAAACCAGCACATGATCCTATATTTAAAAGAAGATCAAATTTAAAAGTATCAATCAATTTTTGACAACAAAAACTCGCACTGGTTTTCCCAATTCCGCTTTGTATTAAGAAAATTTTCTTTTTCTTATAAAACGCTTTATAAAAAACAAAACTACCTTTTTTTATTACTCTAACTTTTTCCAATTTGTTTATAATTGCGTTAAATTCTGCTTTGCAAGCAATGATCATTGCTATTTTCATTTTTTATCTTCCTCTTTTAATAAATCAGGTCTGACTTTTTTTGTTTTTTCGATAGCTTTGGCTTTGCGCCATTTTGCAATTTCAGCATGATTGCCACTCAGCAGCACTTCTGGCACTGCTCGCCCTTCAAAAATTTGAGGTCGAGTGTATTGAGGATACTCAAGAAGCCCATTTGAAAAACTTTCTTCATTCAAACTATCTTCGCTCAGCACACCATCAACAAACCTTGACAGGCTGTCGATGATAACCATGGCTGGCAACTCGCCACCAGTGAGAACATAGTCGCCAATTGAAACTTCTTCTGCATTAAAAATTTCAATCAGCCTTTGATCGATGCCCTCATAGTGTCCGCAAATGAAAATCAAATGCTCTTGTTGAGCAAACTGTTTTGCCATGCTGTGATTAAAAACCTTGCCGCTTGGAGATGGATAGATAACCTTGCTGTTTTCATCCCACACACTTTTGACAGCGTCAAAAACCGGCTGCACGCTCATCAGCATGCCCGCCCCGCCGCCAAAAGGCGTGTCGTCACATTTTTTGTGCTTATCTTTTGTAAAATCACGAATGTTGATGATGTT
>CALWTN010000051.1 GCA_944384475.1 uncultured Clostridia bacterium | reverse complement strand
CAAAACACATACGGCATGCCGTTTGATGTGGCATGTTCGCTGTTTGGAGATATAGTTGCGGAAAACGTGAAGGGGTTTGTCGTTCATTTGGTTTTCAGTGTGGTTTTTGCTGTGGCGGGAATGCTTTTGTATTTTGCTTTTATAGGAATGAAAGAGCAAAAAGAGCAAGGCGGCAAGGAGAGTGGCAAAGAGAAGCCAAAAGCGGAGGCTGTCAAGATAGAACCTGTAAAAGTAGGCGAGGAATATATCAAAATTGCGGACTTTTGTTTAAATAATTTTGTTGCATTTAACAAAATTGAAGATGAGGCGCAAAGGCGTCAGGCTGTTGATGCGTTCAGACAAAAGTTTTTAAATAGATTTTCACAAGAGATTAAGAATAATATCATCTTAGCAATAAATCAAAAAAATCTTTCGCCAGAACAGCAAAAAGCGGCGGAAGAAATAAAGGCGTTTTTTAGTTCGACAACAAAATAATTTTTTCGTGTCTAAAAAAACAAATAAAGGCAACAACCACAATGTGTCTTTATTTTTTTGTTATACAAACGCTTGTTAAAAATCAAAAAATGATTTAAAATAGTTGTGTATTTTGGAGGGGGCTATGTCTGTAACGGCAATCATTGCGATTTTGGATGTTCTTTTTATACTCATATTGTTGATAGGTTTTTGGGCTGGGTTTAGGCGTGGCGTAAAGCGCTCTGCTCTGGAACTTGGCTTGACTTTTGCAGGGATATTAATTGCTGGGTTTATAACTCCGCCAGTGACCAACGCAATTTTGGGCATCAATATTTCAGTTGATGGCACGTCAACTTCGTTACAAGCATTTTTCGTCAACATGCTCTCTCAAGAGGAGACGATAGGCCCGTTGATCGAAAGTTCGCCAAGCCTTGAAAAATTCTTCACCGCTTTGCCAAGCGTGCTGCTTTGTGCGTTTGTGTTTTTAGTTTTAAACCTTCTTATGAGATTGGTTGTATACATTGTTTATAAAATTATTGAAGCCTTTGCTTTCAAGTCTAAAAAGCAAGAAAAGGAAGAGGGGCTTAAACGCAATCGTTGGGTTGGCGGTGCGATTGGAACGTTTAAAATGTTTATGCTTTTGCTGGTTGTGGCAATGCCTCTAACAAGCTTAATCAAACTTGCAGATCAGCAAATTTACGAGGCAAAAGCCGCAGTGGCAGAAGGATCGGAAAGCCCAATAGACGAGGGGTTAAACAACTTGCCACAAACGGCAAAAGATGTTGTGCATGCGATTGACGGCAGTGCTTTTGGCGTGCTTAACGGTGCGGTAGGGCTGGACGACTTTATATTCGACAATATTTCACAGTTCAGCATGAATGGCGAAAAAATCCAGGTTAGAAAAGAGGTTGGCACTTATTTGGATTTGTATCACGAAGTTATTAAGATTGATGTGTCTTCTCAGGTTTCGACAATGGATTGGGATTCTATTGATAAAATTTACAAAACGGCGACACAAAGCGGACTGTATAAAGGAATGTTGCTTAACGTTGCAGGAGAGCTTATCAACGACTATCCAACCTTGATTTCTTTGTTCCCAGACCTTGCAGAGTTTGAGCAGATTTTGGCAGATGTCAAGAACGGGATGAACCAAGCAAACAGCTATGCCGAATATTTTGGTGGCGATATTGAAAACCTTTATACCACAGTCAGAGATTTAGGCAAAAGTGGATATCTCGACAAGGTGCTTTCAGATTCTGGCGAGCAAACGGATGTGCTGAGTGCCATAACAATTTTGGCAGATGACTATCCAACCTTGCTTTCAGGCTCAATCAACAAAATTGTTGACATGAACATTTTACAAGACAGCCTTTCTTCAACGCTTGATTACGCTCTTTCAAAAACATCTGGTGGTGAAATTGGCGATATTTTCAAGGACGTAAACACAAACATCAGCGATTGGGACAATTTAAAAACACAATTAAACAACATTGTCACAGATGTTGCGGGAGTAAATAAAACGGTGGCTGCACAAGGTGTCAACTTGGCAGATGTTCTCTCAGATGCTAAAAAAGTTTTGCTTATTCAGAAGGATGTGCCAAGCATTCTTTCAAGCATAGGCTCGCTTCTTGACACGATTGATTCAATGGAGATCATGAGGGATAACAAGGGCGAAAAAATTCTCCCACAAGTGCTTAAAGAGTTTGGTATTGATAATTTGCTGGACGTAAAAGGTGAGCAGATAACAACATATAAGGCGCTGTTTGAGTATGTTTCTAAACCAGTAGAAAACTTGATCAGCCTAGATTTGTATGACGTGGTGGAAAACGGTGTGGATTACAACAGTGTGCTTAAAACCTTTGCACAAAAGCTGGTTTCTCAAATGCAAGAGAGCGAAGAGGGCGTGACCTATTCTACCTTCTTGTCAGACACCTTGCTTCCGCTTTATAAAGTTACCGCAATCAAGCAACTTGCTTTGGATGAGATGATAGAACTCAGCAGCGGAACCAACGTAATTGACCTTGCATTGTTGGAGGTTGAAGGCGACTTTGACGCATCCTTTGCAAATTGGCAAACCGACTTGCCGTTGCTTACGCAAATAATAACCGAACTTGAATGCAGAAAGTTTGACGAAACACAAACCATGCTTGACTATCTGCTTGCAGGTGGAGATATCAACGAGGTTGTCAAATTGCTTGATGACGAGGCTGTGGATGACATTATCCC
>CALWTN010000050.1 GCA_944384475.1 uncultured Clostridia bacterium | reverse complement strand
AGCCAAATTTAGTGGCGATCACAATTTCAAAGCAAGGCAAACGCATGGCAGAGAGCATGATGAAGCTTATTGGAGTCGTAGATCAAAAGCGCGATATTTGTGTATATGCAAAAACTGTTTAAACGTGCTTAAACAATCAAAAAAGAGAGCTTATTAAAGCTCTCTTTCTTCTATTCCATATACTATGTTTTCAACGTGGCTGCAATATTCTTCGAACACTTGCGATTGATAGGAAGTGTCGCTATGGTTTATTTCTACAAAAACAGGGGTATCGTTTTCTATATTTTTAAGATATTCGTTTTTTGCATCCAAGATGTGTGCAGTTGCGTTGTAGAAATCGTCTTTGCTATGCAAATGTTTTTGAATAAATTCGCTTTTAGCCTCTGTTTTTAAATTTTGACTTTGTTTGCGTAATTCCGTGCCTTCTATAAAATTTTTTATAGCAAATGCAGCGCCTGGCACAAATGCGGCAAAGGTGCCCAAAGCCACGCCAAAAGTTGGAGCGCCAGTAAAATATAGCGCCGAGCCGATTGCTCCGCCAGCAGCTGCCGCTGTTGCAAGAAGCATGAAGCCTCTAACATTTTTAGTTGAAGCAAAGCAATCTATAACGCATCTTGCTTCGAGCAAGGCTGACTTTTGTGCCACCTCATCAACATCTTCTTGCGAGACAGGTATGTCGTATTGTTCTGCCAATTTTAACATTGCCTTCTCCTGCGCGACATCGTTTATCTCTTTGTCAAGGCTGTTTTGAAAGAGTGATTTAAATTTTTTTACTGCTTGTTTTATTTTTCCCATGACAAATAATATATCACCCTAAGTGTGCAAAGTCAATAGTTAATTTTCACATAAGAGGATATATGCGCATAGAATAAAATGTGTTTTAAAAACATTCAAAAGAGGACTTATGAGCAAACTTTTAATTCATGGCGGGCATAAACTCTTTGGAGAAATTAATATACCCGCTGCCAAGAATTCATATCTTCCAATTCTTGCTGCTTGCGTGCTTTGCGAAGAAGAAATTGTTTTACATAACTATCCAGATTATACAGACACGCAAAGTATGTGTGGCATTCTCTCATCCATAGGCGCTAATATTACAAACAATGGTGGAGACCTTTTGATAGATGCATCTTCACTTTTTTCGTGGGGAGTGGAAAGCGAACTTGCCTGTCAGGTGCGCTCGTCTATTTTTATGCTCGGTGCGCTGCTTGGAAGGTTTAGAAAAGCACGTGTTGCCTATCCAGGAGGTTGCGAGATTGGTGCAAGGCCGATAGATATTCATCTTTCAGGGTTTAGAAAACTTGGCGTAAAAGTGGAAGAGAGACACGGATATATTTATTGTGACGCTTCAAAAATGCATGCTTCCACTGTGCTTTTGGAATTTCCAAGCGTGGGCGCAACTGAAAGCCTGATGATGGCAAGCGTGCTTTTGCCAGGTGAGACTAGATTGCTAAACGCCGCCAAAGAGCCGGAAATCGAAGATTTACAAAACTTTTTGGTGGCAATGGGTGCGGATGTTTGCGGCGCAGGCAGCGGAGAGATTGTGATCAAAGGTGTTAAAAAACTTCATGGCTGTTCTTACACTCCAATCAACGATCGCATAATCGCAGGAACATATATGATTGCGACTGCTATGTGCGGCGGAGAGGTGTTATTAAAAGGCGTCAAAGCGGAGCATTTGAGGGCGCTTATTGATAAATTAGACAAAACTGCTTGCGTGATCGAGGCAAAAAATGATACAATCAAAGTGATAAGTGATGGCAAACCAATCGCTTTGGGCAAGGTGGAGACATCCGTCTATCCAGGGCTTCCAACCGACTTACAAGCGCAAATTTTGGCACTTTCTTCAATAAGTAAAGGCAGCAGTATGATTGTTGAAAATGTGTTTGAATCAAGGTTTAAACATGTTCCCGAACTTGTGAAAATGGGTGCAGATGTGCATGTTAAAGATAGGGTTGCCTTTGTCAGAGGGGTGGAGCGGCTGTATGGCGCATCGGTGAGCGGCATGGAGCTTAGAGGCACGGCGTCCTTGGTTTTGGCGGGGCTGGTGGCAGAGGGTTACACCACCGTTTCCAACATTAGACATGTTGACAGAGGCTACAAAAATATTGAAAACGATTTGGCATCACTTGGAGCAGATATAAAAAGGATTGACGATTGAAAAAGGGTTGGATTATTGCTTTAAGTGTTATTGGTGTGGTGATTATTACGATAATAATCTTGTGTTTCACGCTTTTTACCGTTCAAAGCGTTAAAATTCAATTTTGGACAAGCACTGCCGAAGAATATGACGAGCAGCAGATAATCGAATCGTCACAAATTAAAACCGGCAAAAACATTTTCTTTTTAAATAAAAATGCATTTTCTGACAACATTGAAAAAGCATTTCCGTTTCTTAAAGTGATAAATATTGAAACGTCTTTTCCTTCCACGCTCACAATTCATCTGAGTGAAAGGCAAAGTTTTTACAGCTTGCAAAATGATGGGCAAACCATCCTTTTGGACAGCGAACTTAAAGTTTTATCAACGCAAGCAAGCGTTTTGCCAGCGATTGAAGTTAAAAGCGAAATAATTAAATTGGATGGCTCACAAGAAAGACTGCAACTTGGCGAAAATATTCAGCCGGGTCAATTTTTGCAAATAGATTTGTTGCAAAGTTTTTATGACGCCATTTTGCTTAACGGTCTTTCACGTGAAGATGGAATCGGAATGATTAAAAGCGTGCAGTTTTTTGAAAGCGAAAATCAAGTGTTTGGCAATGCCGAACTCGGGCTTAAAATGACTTTAAATTCGGGCAGAGAAGTGTTTTTGCATAACGCAAATTACGCTCTTGCCTACAAACTCGCCAAGTTTTTTGCAGTAGAAAAGGCGCTGCCTTCGCTTGCGCCGAATCTTTCTGACGAAGTGCTGAATGGCAGCGAAATTCACATAAACAACTATATCGGAAGCGATTATTCGCAAGAGGAAAGTTATTTCTATCTGGTTTATCAAGGGCAAATAGTGACAAAGTGAATACATATACAAAAAAGTTTATAATTATAAAAAATTTATTTGACAATATTTGTGAAAAAAGATAGAATAAGGGGGAAAGGTGAAAAATGTTTAAAAAAGAAGTAGTTTGTTTAGAGATTGGCTCGTCAAAACTTAGGGTGATTGTTGCAAGTGAGGGCGTGAACAACACGCTGCTTATCAAAGAACTTGCCACAAGGGAATATGACGGCTATTTTCAGGGCGAGTTTGTGGATGAAAAGCATTTAGCGCCTGCGCTGTTTGATCTTTTCAACAGCATTGATTTTAAAAAGAAAAAGTATTTCAAAAAACTTTACATTTCTCTTCCATCAGAGATGTGCAAAGTTATCAATGTGACATCATCAGTTGATATAGAAGGCATTGGCAAGGCTAGCAAAGCTGACCTTGAAAACCTCAAATTTCAGGCTGTTGAAAGGGCTAAAATTGACGAGGGCGAGATTGTCAGCGTTTCGCCAATTTGTTATTATGTCGATGACAATCAGTTAAGCAATCCTTTGGCGGTGAAAGGCAGGTTGCTTACGGCTGATTTTTCGATTATTATCAGCGAAAAGGCTACGATTGAAAAATTAAATGACATTTTTGCTGATTTAGGATTCATCAATGTGGAATATGTTTGTGAAGCACTTTGCGGAGCGTTGGGTTTAGTCAGCGAGGAGGAGCGAAAGGATGGCGCAGTACTTATCGACGTTGGGCATCTTTCCACAAGTGTGACTTACATAAAAAACAATGGCATAAGCAGTTTGACGTCATTTTCGATAGGCGGAGGGCATATCACAAATGATTTAAGCGAGGCGTTCGATCTTGTGTATGAAGATGCCGAAAGGTTGAAGCGAGAGGTTGTCATTTCACTTGCGGCAGAAGCGCTTGATTATTACGATTTGCCGTCTGTTGAAGGCAAAATTATTCGCTTGCCACAGACAGATGCCAATGCAGTGGTTTCATACAGGTTGGAGGCGATTGCTTCGGCAATCAACCAATGTTTGATTATGCAAGGTATAAATTTGTCTAGTTATCTTCCTGTTTATTTGATTGGCGGAGGCGTGAGCAAAATCAAGGGCGGCAAAGATTTTCTTGCAAAGTGTTTGGGCAGAAATATTACTCTTGGCAAATCATCTTTGCCAGGAAAGGATAAGCCAGACGAGGCAATTATATTTGCAATAGCCGATTATGCGCTTAAAAATTGCGAATAAACATGCATTTTGCTTGCAAAATTGTGTGATTTCGATTATAATTACTTTAAAATAAGGAGATATGTATGGAAAACAATACTTCATTTGCCAAAATCAAAGTCGTTGGTGTAGGTGGCGGCGGAAATAATGCTGTCAACAGAATGATTGAAGCGGGCGTTGACTCTGCCGAGTTTGTTGCTGTCAACACAGATAAGCAGGCTTTGGTTGTAAGCAAAGCACCAGTTAGGCTTCAAATTGGTGAAAGACTTACAGGCGGACTTGGTGCAGGCGGAATACCTGAAATTGGTCAAAAATCAGCAGAGGAATCAAAAGCCTCAATCACTGAGATGCTTGAAGGCTCTCACTTGGTGTTTATCACCGCTGGAATGGGTGGCGGAACAGGCACAGGTGCTGCGCCAGTTGTTGCTCAAATTGCAAAGGAGATGGGCATTCTCACCATTGCAGTTGTGACAAAGCCTTTTGCTTTTGAAAGCAGAATCAGGGCTGAAAATGCAGAGAAGGGCATCAACGAACTTAAAAAATATGTCGACACTATGGTTATTATTCCAAATGAAAGATTGTTCCAAATCGTTCCAAAGAAAACGCCTATTTTGGAAGCGTTTAGATATGCTGACGATGTGCTTCGCCAAGGCATTCAGGGCATTTCAGATTTGATTGTAAAACCGGGGCTTATCAACCTTGACTTTGCCGATGTTAAAACCATCATGCAAAACAAAGGGCTTGCACATATGGGCATAGGTCATGGCAAGGGCGAGAACAAGGCGCTTGATGCAGTAAAACAAGCGGTTGCCAGCCCACTTATTGAAACCACAATCGAAGGTGCAAAAGGCTTGCTTCTCAACGTTAAAGGTGGCATGGACTTGACGCAAGAGGATGTCAGCGAGGTGGCAATGCTTGTTCAAGAGGTTATCGATCCAAGTTGCCAAGTTATATTTGGTAACAGCATTGATGAAAACATGCATGATGAAATCGAAGTAACCATCATTGCAACAGGTTTCCCAACCGCCGAAGAAAAGGTTAAGGCAAACGAAGCAGAAGAGGCAAGAGATTTCAACCCAGATTTTGCAGAAAAAGAGGGGCTTAGAGGGCTTGCTGGGCTGAAAAATCCTCCAAGAGAGGAAGCTAAGCCAGAGGTTTCTGTTAAACGTGATGAAAATTCAAACTCATCGAGAGTTGAGGTTGACACTTCAATTCCTGCTTGGCTTAGACAGCTTAGAAGCAAGAAAAAATAAAAAAACTAATCGCTGCGCTCGTGCGCAGCTTTTTTTTTTGCTAAAAAAAGCGAAAAAATCATTTTTATTCGCTAAATTTTTGCTATCCTTTTGCAAAAAAATAGGGTTAAAATATCGCAAAAGGGGAAGCGATGGAAGTAGTTATTGAATACGTTTTGCTGCAAAATTTAATCATCAATTATTTTATTATTTCTTGCTGCGGTGCGATGTTTAAAGTTAAAGCTAAATTATGGATTGTTAGTGATTTTTTAGGCAGTGTGATTGCTTTGTTTTTGCCAATATTTAATTTTCCGGTGTATATAAAAATCATCGTTATGCTGCTTGTGGCAATCATAATGGTTAGCATTAGTTTTCCTATCAAATCATTTAAAGAATTTGCCTTTTATGGTTTCGGATTTATTTTTTTAACCTTTGTTTTTGGCGGAGCAAATGCGCTTGTGACCATGTGGTTCGGCTCGCTTAGCACGCTGATTGTTTGCGTAGTTTGTCTTGTCACTTACATTTGCGTTAAAAGTTTTCTCAAACGTTTGGCGAAAAGGCGAGCAATCTCTTCTTTTACATGCTCGGTGCAAATTGCTTGCAAAGATAAAATTGTTGAAGAAGTGGGCTATATTGACAGCGCTAACGTGCTGTATGACCCTGTTACATCAGCACCAATCGTGTTGATATCAAAGGAAGTTTTCAGCAAAATTGTGGGCGAGGATTATCTTTTTTACTTACTCAAAAAAGAAAAAGCAAAAAAACTGCCGTATGGGCATTTTGTCAATGTAGGTTCGGCTGTCGGCGATGGGAAGATGTTGGTGTTCATGGCTGACAAACTTACGATAACCGAAAAAGGCAGGGCAAGAGTGCTGGATCATGCTTTGCTTGGGCTGAGTTTATCCAACTTTTCAAAAACTCTAAATGCAGGAGTGCTTATTCACAGCGAGCTGGCTTGAAAGGAGAGCTATGAGGAAACTATTCTTTTATCTTAAAAATCTTTTATACAAACTGTTCTGGAAGCACAATTTGCTTGATGCCAAGGGGATTGTTTGCTATATTTGCGGCAATGAGGCTTTGCCGCTTCCGCTCGATCCAGAAGAAGAGCGCATGCTGGTTCAGCAGGCAGAGAACGGCAGCGACTTTGCCAGAGAAAAGCTGGTGGAACACAACCTGCGGCTGGTGGTTTACATCGCAAAAAAATTTGAAAACACAGGCATAGATTTTGAAGACCTTATTTCAATCGGCTCGGTGGGGCTTATCAAGGCTGTTAAAACTTTTAGGGGCGACAAAAACATCAAACTTGCCACCTATGCTTCACGGTGCATTGAAAACGAACTTTTGATGCAACTTAGAAAGCTTTCAAAAATCAAAGGCGAGATATCTTTGGACAAGCCGCTTTGTGACGATGGCGAGGGCAACGAACTTGTGCTTGCCGACATCATGGCAAGCGAAAGCGATGAGGTTAGCGCTGGGCTTGATCACTCGGCAGAGCGTGACGCCATCTGGCAGATACTAAACAGGTTGGAGCGGCGTGAGCAGGAGATTATGATTTTGCGCTTTGGGTTGGAAGGCAAAGATGAACTCACCCAAAAGGAAGTTGCAGATAAACTTGGCATCAGCCAAAGTTATATTTCACGCATAGAAAAAAAGATTTTGGTTAAAATGAAGAAAGAACTTTCAAAAATACTATAAAATTTTAAAAAAATTGCAATTTTTGCACTATTTTTGTCAAATTATTTGGTGTTTGCATAATCCTTGGCTTATTAGGAAAAATTATTTTCCTAGGAGGCTTTTGCTATGTCAAACAAAGTTATTATCGCAGGAGTCAACACTTCGCTTTTGCCAAAACTTTCAAATGACGACATAATGGCGCTTATGAAAAAAGTAAAAAAGGGCGATGAGTTTGCTCGTGACGCCTTTGTGGTGGCAAATTTAAGGCTGGTGCTGAGTGTGGTGCAACGCTTTGGCGGCAGAAGTGACAAGGCTGACGATATGTTTCAGGTGGGCTGCGTTGGGCTTATGAAAGCGATTGACAATTTTGACGAAAGTTTAAATGTTCGGTTTTCAACCTATGCCGTGCCGATGATTATCGGCGAGATTAGAAGATTTTTGCGTGATAACAATTCGGTGCGAGTTTCACGTTCGCTTAGAGACATCGCCTACAAATCTTTGCAAGCCAAAGAGGTGCTGGCAAAAGACAGCGTGACAGAGCCTACGATTGAAGACATTGCAAAGTATTTAAATGTGCCAGCAAAAACCATCAATTTTGCGCTTGACGCCATCAGCGAAACCGTTTCGCTTTCAGAGCCTATTTACAACGATGGCAGTGACGCCATAGAACTTAAAGACCAAATCACCGACCTTAAAGACAGTGAAGAAGGTTTGTATGAAAAAATAGCCATCAAAGATGCAATCAAAAAACTGTCGCCACGAGAGCGTGAGATTTTGATTTTAAGATACTATGAAGGCAAAAATCAAATGGAAGTCAGTCAGGAGGTTGGCATAAGCCAAGCGCAAGTTTCGCGTCTTGAAAAGAATGCTTTAAAAGAGATTAAAAATAAAATTTTGGAATAATATTTTGGCGAATTTTGTCATGCTGGGCAGTTAGACAACATATATGTAAAGCGTGGAAAGTTCGTTTTTAGAGTTAAGATGCAAAGAGGTTGTAAATGTGGTGGACGGGCGCAGGCTTGGGCATATCATCGATGTTGTGTTCAATCTTTCTTCGGCTTGCGTAAGCGGCGTTGTTGTGCCCGGTGAGAAAAGTTTTTGGAATGTTTTTAAAAGCGGAGCCGAATTTTTTATTCCTTTCAACCAAATTGTAAAAATAGGTGAGGACACAATCCTTGTTCAAATCTATGGCGGTCAGCCAACACAAAATCCATATATTTTAGGTGATAAAAAATAAACAGCGCAAAATATGCGCTGTTTTGTTTTGTATAATGAATTAAATTACCATTCAAAATCTTTATACAATATTATATGCCATTTGTATGCAAATTCCTTTACAGTTCTTCTAAAAGTTTTTTGAAACTGTCGATGTCTTTAAATTGGCGATAAACCGATGCAAAACGCACGTATGCAACTTCGTCCAGTTTTTTAAGCGCATCCATAACCATTTGCCCGATTGTTGATGATGGCACTTCTTGTGAAAAATTGTTTTGCAGTGTTTTTTCAATGTCAAGTGCAACCTCATCAATTTGGCTGATGCTTACAGGGCGTTTTTCACAGGCTTTAATCATGCCGTTTTTGATTTTGTTGATGTCAAACGCTTGTCTGCTGCCGTCACTTTTAATCACCAAAATAGGCGTCATCTCAACCGTTTCGTATGTAGTGAAACGCTTGCCACAGCCAAGGCACTCTCTTCTGCGCCTGATTGCGTTGGTTTCATCGGTGCTTCTTGAATCTAAAACTTTGCTTTCTTCACAGCCACAATAAATGCACTTCATGATTTTCTCCTTTTGCTCATTTTAACACACAAGCACAAAAAATGCAAATATTTAAGCCAAATTTTGTTTTATTGGGCGCGATTTAATAATACACTACAATATGTTGAATTTGACTCAGGCAAAGAAAAATAAAAGTTACATGGTAGTTGGCTTTCAAAACTTGCCGCTTAAAATTTTGCGTAGGCTTTGCGATTTAGGCCTTACAAAAGGGCAGAGCGTTTGTGTTGTAAGCAAATCTTTGCTTAAAAAAGCGTTGCTCATCGAGGTGCGAGGCTATCTTCTTTCGCTTAAAAGTGACATTGCAAAGGGGGTGATGCTAGGTTGAAAGCAAAACCCGCCGCTTGGTGCGATGCGCAGCATTTTCAAGAAATTTTGCTGGTTGGCAATCCCAACACCGGCAAAACCACTCTATTTAACAAACTCACTTCTTCAAATGAGCATGTGGGCAACTGGCACGGCGTGACGGTGGATGTCAAAGCTAAGCCGTTTGATTGCCTTGGACAGAAGCGGATGCTGGTGGACTTGCCGGGCATCTATTCTCTTTCGGCGCTGAGTTATGAAGAGCAGGTGGCGATTGATTACATCCGCGCGCATCCAAAAACCAAAATCATCAACATTTGCGACCTTAACAACATCCAGCGCAACCTTGCATTGACACTTGGGCTGATGGAGTTTGGCGCAGATGTAATTTTGGCAGTAAATTGCATGGATAAAAAGCCGCTAAACAATGTTGACTGCAAAGCGCTTGAAAAAGAACTTGGCATCGCTGTTGTGCAGATCAATGCCGAAAAAGGCGACGGGTTTGAAAAATTAAAACAGCTTTTGCTGCAACCTTACAAAAGCGCTCCGCAGCCAAAATATGTAACAAACTTACATTTACAGCAAATTAAATTGGCTTTTAAGCAAAAAATTGATGATTTTGCAGCAATAAAAATCATCGAAGGCGATGAGAGCGTTTTAAAAGAACTTGGCATAACCAAAAATGATTTTTTAGATATTCAAAAGGTGGCAAAGGCAAGGTTTGACTATATCGCAACTTTGCAGCAGCACTTCATCAAATCCAGCGGCAGGGTTTATGGCAAAAGCGCGATAGATAAGATTGTGCTTAACAGGTTTTTGGCGTTTCTAATTTTTTTACTTGTGCTTGGCGTGATTTTTTATCTAACATTCTTTTCGCTTGGTGCTTGGCTTTCAGATTGCTTAACCAAACTTTTGGATGCCAGTGTTGGAAATTGGACGCAAATGGCGTGTTTCAAGTGGTTTGGCGAAAATTCTTGGCTGACGCACCTGTTTTGTGATGCTATCATTGGCGGTGTTGGCACAGTGCTTTCTTTTTTGCCGCAAGTGGGGCTGCTGTTTTTGTTTCTTTCAATCTTGGAAGACAGCGGCTATCTTTCGCGCGTGGCGTTTGCAAGCGAAGACATCTTTGGCAAGATTGGGCTTTCGGGCAAGAGCGTTTACACGCTTTTGATGGGCTTTGGCTGTTCAACCACGGCGGTGCTTACGGCCAGAAATATGGAAGACAAAAACTCTAAAATCAAAACCGCATTGCTCACGCCATATATGAGTTGTTCGGCAAAATTTCCAATATATGTAGTCATCGGCGGCGCATTTTTTGGTGCAAGCAACGTTTTTGTGATTATGGGTTTATATCTGCTTGGCCTTGTGGTTTCAATCATTTTAAGTTTGATTTTTGAAAAAACAGTGCTAAAAAGCAAGGGGCAATCGTTTATTTTAGAGTTTCCGCCATATCGCTACGGCGGCATCAAAAGAGTGATTAAAGTGTTGTGGCAAAACATCAAGCAGTTTTTGATTAGGGTGGGTTCGCTGCTGATTTCGATGAATGTTATCGTTTGGCTGCTTGCCAACTTTTCGTTTGATTTTTCGTTTGTGCCGCAATCTGGCAAAACAAGCATGCTGGAAGGCTTTGGAAAAGTGCTCTCGCCCATCTTCGTGCCGCTTGGCTTTGGAAGTTGGGGGGCAGCCTCCGCCTTGGTTGCAGGCGTGATTGCCAAGGAGGTTATAATCTCTTCCATCGCCATGTTTAACGGCGTTGCAAATGAAAGCCAAATTGGGCAAACGCTGCATGATGACGCAAGCATGGTGCATTTTGCTTCGCCTGCCGCTGCACTATCGTTTTTGGTGTTTTCGCTGCTTTATCTGCCTTGCGTTTCAACCATGGTGGTGTTGTCAAAAGAGATCGGCAAAAAGTGGGCTTTTATTGGCATAATCATTCAATTTGTGGTTGGCTATTTGACGGCGCTGTTTGCATTCAATGTGTTTAAGGCGTTTGAAGCGTTTGGTGTTTGGCCGGTTTTGGGAGTGCTTTTTGCATTCGCAGTGATTATGATCAGCGTGTTTAAAGTGGTGGAACACATCAAAAAACCAAAAACATGTCGCGGCTGCAATGGCTGCGAATGACTAATTTTAGTTAAAAAATTGGGGTTTTGCTTGTAAAATAAGCACAAGATATGCTAACATATACTTATGGCAAAACCTATTGTTGCGGTTGTTGGCAGACCTAATGTTGGCAAAAGCACTTTCTTTAATAAAATATGCGGCGAAAGGATAAGCATAGTTGACGATGTCCCTGGTGTGACCAGAGACAGAATTTATGCTGACGCCGATTGGGCTGGCCGCAGCTTTACCATGATCGACACGGGCGGACTCGACCCAAAAAGCGAAGATGTTTTTCAAAAAGAAATTGCCTTGCAAGCAGACATCGCTATGGAAATGGCGGATGTGATTGTCATGCTTGTTGACGGCAAAAGCGGAGTGACGCTTGCTGATGAAATGTTGGCAAAAAAGCTAAGAAAAATTTCCACACCCGTTGTGTTGGTTGTAAATAAACTGGATAGGTTTGAAGTTGCCGACACTTTTGAATTTTACGCATTGGGGCTTGGGCAACCTTTGCCACTCTCTTGCGAACAGGCAAAAGGCATTGGCGATGTGCTTGATGAAATTGTTTCGCATTTCCCACCAAAAAATCAAAGTGAAGACGAAGACGGAACTTTAAAAATTGCCATTGTTGGCAGGCCTAATGTTGGCAAAAGCAGCATCATCAACAGGCTTCTTGGCGAAAAAAGAGTTGTGGTTTCAAGCGTGGAAGGCACAACGCGCGACAGCGTTATGGTGCCGTTTAAATTTAATAAGAAAAAGTATTATCTTGTTGACACTGCTGGGCTTAGGCGCTCTAGGGGTGTGGAAAAGCAGTCGGTGGAAGGATATTCTGTGCTTAGAACAATGCGTGCCATTGAAAAGGCTGACGTTGTGATTATGGTGGTTGAAGCAGGCGAAAATCTTACCGAACAGGATGTTCGCATCGCCGGTTATGTGCACGAGCAAGGCAAGCCAAGCATTGTTGCGATAAACAAGATTGATTCATATGAAGGTGACAGACAGCAGATCATCAAAATGCTGGATAGAGATTTGGCGTTTATGGATTACTATATTCCCGTGTTTGTTTCTGCGCTTGTTGGCACAAAAATCGGCGACATCATGCCTAATGTGCTCCGGGCGTATGAAAACGGCGCAAAGCGCATAAAAACAGGCGTGCTTAACGAGATGCTTGCCGATGCACTTCTAAATTTTGAGCCACCTGCAAGGGGCGGAAGAAAAGCAAAAATCAAGTATATAACTCAGGCACAAAGCCTGCCACCAACCTTTGTGCTTTTTGTAAACGACGCCAAACTTATCAATGTAACCTACCTTAGATATTTGGAAAACAGATTTAGAGAAAAGGTTGATTTTTCAGGAACGCCGATAAGGTTTGTGGTTAAGTCTAAGGAGGAAGAATGATTTACTATTGGTTTATTTTGGTTGTGGTTGCGTGCTATTTTATTGGAAACATCAACTTTGCAAGGGTTATTGCAAGGGTGTTTAAGCATGAAGACATCACCACAAAAGGCAGTGGCAACCCTGGAACTATGAATGTTTTAAGGGTGTATGGCATTGGCTATGCCGTGCTGACACTGCTGTTTGAATGCTTAAAGGCAGGCGTGCCAGCCATCGTTTGCGGCTATATTTTTGGGAATTACGGCATGTTTGAACTGGCATTTTTTGTGGCAGGCATTTCGGTGGTGCTGGGACATAATTTTCCTGTAATTTACAAGTTTAAAGGAGGCAAGGGCATTGCTTGCACCGCTGGCATGTTCTTTTTTAGTCCGCTTTGGTGGGTTGGGCTGATCATGTTTGTGGTTTGCTGTGTGTTTTTATACTTTGTCGACTATGCTTTTGTGGCTTCGCTTATCTTTGTTTCAGCGCTTTCTGTGGCGTGGATTGTCTATTTAAGCTTGTTGCAACCATATCTTTGGTGGGTGTGCATAATTTTGATTGCTTTCAACTGGCTGCTAGATATTGCAATGCATCATTCAAACATATTGCGGTTTGTTAAAGGCACAGAAAATCCAACCAATTTCAGGCAGAAAGTCAACAAGCTTTTTGGCAGAAAAGAAAAAATTGAAAAGGTGGATGAAAAACCTGAAAAAGAAATTGTTATTGAAGATGATTCTTCAAGCAAAAACAATCAAGATGACAATCAAAAAAATTAGCGCATGAGAATGCGCTTTTTTGTTATAAACTGCACTTTCAAAGCATATTTTAAAATATCTTTGGAGGTCAATATGGAAAAATACCAAATATATGACGACATCAAATCTCGCACAAACGGCGAAATTTATGTCGGCGTTGTTGGCCCAGTTAGAGTTGGAAAATCAACATTCATCACCGAATTTATGAAAAAACTTGTGCTTCCAAACATAACGGGCAAGTATTCAAAAGAAAGAGCGATTGATGAACTTCCTCAATCAGCAGACGGCAAAACAATCATGACAACTCAGCCAAGATTTGTGCCAAACGAGGCGGTTAAAATTTGCGTCAATGATAAGGTTGACATGAGGGTTAGGCTTATCGATTGTGTGGGCTATCTTGTTTCTGGGGCGATGGGGCATATTGAAAACAACGCTCCAAGAAAGGTTAAAACGCCTTGGTCTAGCGAAGAGATGCCGTTTGAAGAAGCCGCCGAACTTGGCACAAAAAAAGTTATGAGAGAGCATTCAACTGTCGGCGTGGTTGTGACAACTGACGGCTCTGTTACTGACATCCCACGCGCCAACTATGTTGAAGCGGAAGAAAGGGTTGTGAGCGAGATGAAAGACAGCGGCAAACCATTTGTAATTGCACTAAATTGCAAAGCGCCTGCCGCAAATGACGCAAAAAAGCTTGCCTCTTCGCTGGAAGAAAAATATGGCGTGCCAGTTGTTGCGCTAAATGCTTTGGAGCTTAAAGAAGCCGACATCGACAAGGTTTTTGAAAAGCTTTTGTTTGAATTTCCTGTCACATCCATCAAACTTAAAATGCCAAAGTGGTTGCAAGCGCTCTCGTTTGAAGACGACATCATTCAAGAGATTGCCAGCGAAGTTAAAAACTTTGCATCAGGCATGGAAAAACTCAGCGATGTGGATAAAGGCAAACTGATTTTCACCGAAAGCGAAGCGTTTGAGCCAATCACATTTTCAAACATCGAAATGGGTGACGGCACAGTAAAATTTGGCGTGATTCCAAAAGAAGGCTTGTTTTACAAGGTGCTTTCAAAGGAGTGCGGCTATCAAATCAATGATGATTTTGAACTCATCGGCTATATCAAAGAACTTGCCATCGCTAAACTTGAATACGACAAACTTAAAACCGCTCTCGAACAGGTTAAAGAAACCGGCTATGGCATTGTAGCGCCACGACAAGATGAGTTTGAACTTGAAGAGCCAGAAGTCATCAGACAGGGCAGTAAGTTTGGCGTTAAAATTAAAGCCAGCGCACCAAGTTTGCACATTTTGCGTGTGGATGTCAACACCGAAGTCACTCCGCTTGTTGGCACGGAAGAGCAAAGTCGCGAAGTTGTAAGCGACCTTTTAAGTCAAATTCAAGAAAGCCCGCAGGCAATTTGGCAAACCAACTTGCTTGGCAAAAGCCTGTCAGAGCTTATTGGCGACAATATAAATTCAAAGATTATCATGATGCCAGTGGACGCGCAAAGAAAGATGCGAAAAACTCTTGGCAGGATAGTCAACGAAGGCAGGGGCGGAATTATTTGCATTCTGTTATAACAAAAACCGAGCGCATGCTCGGTTTTATCTTTTTAACATTTGACATAGTGCGTAGTTTGAAGCATCCAAATCATTAAATCGTTCTTTTAAACGAGGGTTTTCTTCCAATTTGCTTTGCGGAACAACTATTTTTGCATTGGCATGTACAGCCAGGTATTGACTTGAAGAACTGTATAGAGTGGTTCGGCATGCAACGCTGTCGCCATAATCTATTGTATCATAATTTTGCGAGGTGTTTTGAGATATAGATACCTTTACAGGAAGGCGATATTTATCATAACTTAAAATTAATGTGTTTACCAACTTTCCATTGCGCAAAGTAACAGGCATTAGCGGAGATTTTAAAATGCCCCTGATTATACAAAGACTGCCAAAAGGATTGTATAATGTGTTGTTAAAAATTTTTTCATACTCTACAAAAGTTGAATATTTATCCTCATTAAACCTTTCGGAGGCGAGGCTTCCATACACGGTGACATTGTCGCCAATATTTTTGCTTTCCACAAGTGCTTTTTGGGTTTCGCTGACTACGACTGGTATTAAATTTGGATGAGCATTGGGATTTGCTATGTTAACATGAAACAAATAATAATTTAAATCATAATTTGGTGAGTAGAACAAAAAAGTTGGGTGGTCTACGAGATCTCCGCATATTCGCACTTTGTTTGATTGCCTTTTAAAACCGAATTTATCCATTCTTTCTCCTAAAAATTTTGTTATTTTGACAGTGGCATTGGCACTGTTGCAACTATTTTTGGCAACGCTTGCGTTATGCCCAACTCTTCAAATTCGTCAGGCACAAAAGTATAGAGCGCCTTATAACCAGACGGAGCGTGTGGCATATTTCTTGCTTGCATAAATTGCTCTGCAACATCTATTCCAGCTTTTGAAGAAAATGTTGTGCCGTTTATTTTGATTTTAAACTTATCTTTATTTATACTAGGTGCTTTTGTTGAATGTTTGCAAAAGCCTTTTGGGGCTGGTTGTGGAACGTCTTCCAGTTCAAATATCACACGCCCAAAGCTTGATGAATAATCATCGCCAAACCTTTTTTGAAGGTTGGTGAAGCCGTTTATTTTTATGCTGTTAAAGCCAAACACGTTTTGACCAAGCGAGCCAAACACAATCGTCGTGTCGCCAACATTATTGTGTTCGTCAAACACCTGTGCTGTTTTTTGATTCATCAATAATGGCAGCTCAAAAGAGGTTTTGCCTCGTTTTAATAAAAGTTCTGCTTGATAGTTGTTTTCACCTATTTGTTCTGTCAGGCTTTTCACTGTACCAACGGCTGTAACATAGTTGCCTCCTTTTGGGAACTTTGCCTTAGGATCAAACCTCTCTTGTTCTGGAAGAGGGGTGTAAGTGTGAAAAACTGAATTAGGTGAGCATGCAAAGGTGTCAAAACTCATTAAAATTGGCAAAAACGAAAAAGATTGCTCTGCTGCATTATAGGCTAAAAAATATTGCGCCGCTATTGGGGTACCACGCTTTATGCCGTTGCAAGTAAAATAGCTGATTTGTTTTTCATTTTGTGTGTAGACAGTAACCTTCTCTTCTGTTCCTGTGAAGTGGTCTTTAGCAGTTATGACAATTTTTAAAAATTTCTGGCCGTCTATTTTAACAAATTTCTTTGCGTCATACAGCGTTCCAAAAACAAAGCCCATGTTGTAAACTTCAGGGTTTCTGTTTGCATTTTTTATCTCTTCAACAACAAAGGTTTGTTCGCCTTGCTTATTGCCAATATGTCCAAACAGCATCAATTTGTCGAGTGGTTGAATAAACGAATCGTAGCTATCCAGCGAAGAAAGGTCAAGAGGAAGCACAACTCCTGATTTTCCGTCCTCAAAAAGCATTCCAAAATTGCTTACATCGCCCTCTTTACTTTGCATTTTCAATGGAACCGTCAATGCTCTGCCGCAGAGTATCAACTGATTGCATTCATTTTTAAATTCGTGTCCCAAAATTGGGTGTTTGATGTTTTCCATTTTATTTTCTCCCATACATAAAAGTATATAATATTTATAACTGATAGTCAATATGCTTTTTAACATTTTTAGGGGCGGTTGCATATAAAAGTGGCATGGAAAAACAGCAAAAACAATTTAAAATCATTTGCATCAAAGCGCCAAAGTGGATGCGTCCGCTTTTAAAACCGTTTGTTAAAAAGGACGAAAAATAGGGGGGGGCAAGCGCACATGCGCCGCATGCGGCGCATGTTGCCTCGCTAGGCACAACGAGCGAGGCTGTCCCGTTTTTGCAAAAACGGGACAGGCGCTTGCCCGTGTGGTATAAAACACAAAGCAAAGGCGTATATTTATAGCAACAAAAAACCTCCCGCAGGAGGCGATTTGTCAATCAAAAAACATGCAAAATTTATTTTGCTTTTCTTGCGGTTTTAATGCATTTTGTGCAAGCCTTAACTTTTGTAGGTTTTCCATTAACATCAATGGTGGTTTCTTGCAAGTTAAGTTCAAAAGTTCTGTTAGTTTTATTTTCAGCGTGGCTAACCTTTTTGCCAGTCATTTTTCCACGACCACATATTTCACAAACTCTTGACATGATTCACCTCCTATTAGGACTTTTTAGCAAGGCAAGTATAACATAAAATAAAAGTAAAATCAACAAAAATAGCAAAAATTTTAACAAACATTTTGAAACAACCGCTAAATTGCTTGAAAAAATTTTTTCTTTATAGTAAGATAAAAGTGACTGAATTTAAGGGAGCAATCGTTTTGACAGTTGACACTAACAACTATTACGGAAACATTTCAATCAGCGATGATGCAATCAGGGTTGTCGCTGGTTTTGCCGTGCTTGATTGTTATGGTGTTGTAGACCTTGTGTCAAAAACCTTTAAAGACAGCGCCAAAGAATTGTTTAATAAAGAGTCCTATTCAAAGGGCATTAAAGTTCGCCATATAGATAACCGAATCTTTTTGGATGTTTACTGTATTATGAAATACGGTGTGTCTATCAGCGCAGTTTCTGAGTCTCTAAAAAAATCGGTTAAATACAGCGTGGAAAATTTTACGGGAATGATTGTCGACTCGGTTAATGTTCACGTGGTTGGCGTTAGAGTATAGGAGATAAAATGATAAAGTCAATAAACGGCGTCACCTTTCGCAAGATGATTGTGGCAGGTGCAAGCCTTTTAGAGCAAAATAAAAAGTATGTAGATTCGCTTAATGTGTTTCCAGTGCCAGATGGTGACACAGGGACGAATATGTTTTTAACAATGAAATCGGCGGTTGCCGAAGTTGGCAAGTGCATAAGCGCAAATTTGGACGAGCTTAGCGCTGCGTTTGCTAAGGGCGCACTTAAAGGTGCAAGAGGAAACAGCGGAGTTATCACTTCGCAGATTTTTAAGGGCTTTTGCTCGGTAACTGCAAAATACAATGAAATCACCACCAAAACTTTTGCCAAGGCTATGCAAGAGGGTGCGAACATTGCATATAAGGCAGTCACAAAACCAAAAGAGGGCACAATCTTAACCGTCATTCGTGTGATGGCAGAAAATGCGGTTAGTTTGGCAAAGAGGATTGATAATTTTGAAACCTTCCTTAAAAAAGTGCTTGAAACTGGCGAAGAGATTTTGAAGCAGACGCCTGAAATGCTTCCAGTGCTTAAAAAAGCGGGCGTTGTGGACGCAGGTGGACGTGGAATTATCGTTATTTTCACAGGTTTTTACAAACTTTTGATGGGCGAAGAAAATCTGGAAGTGATTTTTGATGACGAAAAGCAGACACAGACTGTGGACGATGTGATTGCAGACATCAACAACTTGGAAGAAATTGAGTTTGGCTACTGCACGGAGTATATGATCACTCACATGCATAAAAAGACCACCGAAGCAGACATCGACAAACTCAGAGAGCGCTTGATGGAGTTTGGCGACAGCGTAATTTGCATTGGCGATTTGTCGCTTGTTAAAGTGCACGTGCATTCCAACGAACCTAACAGGGCGCTGGGCTATGCTCTTGAACTTGGCGAACTTATCAACATCAAAATTGAAAACATGCGTGAGCAAAATCGTGAACTTAAAAAGAAAGCCAGTGCGGTTGAAGAAACCAAAAATCTTGGCATCGTGGCAGTTGCTCCGGGTGATGGAATTGCCGCAATTTTCAAGGATTTAAGCGTTGATGAAATTATAACTGGCGGGCAGACGATGAACCCGAGCGCAGCGGATATCGCCGCAGCCGCCGACAAAGTTCCGGCAAGAACGGTGTTTGTTTATCCAAACAACAAAAACATCATACTTGCGGCAGAACAGGCAAATGAGCTTACCAACAAAAACCTTGTTGTAATCTCGACAAGAAGCATTCCGGAGGGTATTTCAGCGGCAATCGCATTTAACCCAGACGGAACAGTGGAAGAGAATGTTGAAGCAATGAACGATGCCATCAAAAATGTTAAATCAGGTTCTGTGACGTATGCAGTGCGTGACACTCACGTGGATGGGTTTGACCTTACAACTGGCGAAATCATTGGGCTTGATGACAAAGCAATCTTGGCAAAAGGCAACCTTGTTTCACAAACCACAGAGGATTTGATTGCAAAAATGATGGACGACAACATTATGACAATCACACTTTTCTATGGCGAGGATATTAAAGAGGAAGATGCTTGCAGCCTGCAACAAAAATTGGCTGAAAAATACCCTGAATGTGAAGTTACAGTTGCAGCAGGCGGACAGCCAGTGTATTATTATTTGGTAAGTTTAGAGTAAACTCGTGTGGGCAACCAAAAAATTAACGCGGGTACGCCGGATGGCTAACCGCGATTTTTTGTTGGAGAAAACATGCAATTTATGCTAAAATAATCATATGAGATTGGATGTTTTTTTAACGCAAAATTTTGGCATGCTGTCCAGAGCAAAGGCACAGGAAGCAATAAAAAATGGAGATGTGCAAGTGGACGGAAAGGTTGTTTTAAAGCCGTCGTTTGAGGTGGAAGACAATGATGTAAAGGTGGCGCAAAGTCAAAGTTTTGTCTCGCGCGGAGCGTATAAATTGCTGGGCGCGGTGCAGTATTTTGGGTTGAACTTTGAAGGCAAAACAGTGCTTGATATTGGTGCGTCAACTGGCGGGTTCACTCAGGTGTGCTTAAATTTTGGTGCGAAAAAGGTGTATGCCTTGGATGTTGGGCACGGCCAACTTAACCCTCAAATTGCCTTAGATGAGAGGGTGGCGAACATGGAAGGCTTGGATTTTAGGAAGGCACAAAAACTTGAAGATGTTAACGCGATTGTCAGCGACATTTCTTTTATTTCTCTTACGCACATTTTGCCAATTTTAAGCAGAGATTATCCTCAGGTGGAAATGGTGCTGCTGTTTAAGCCACAGTTCGAATGTGGCGAGAGGCTGGCAAAAAAGTTTAACGGCGTGGTGCTGGATGCCAAGTTGCACACGAGATTGCTTAACGATTTTTTAGATTGCTTAAAAGTTTATAACCTTAGGTTAAGCGGGCTTTGCTATTCTCCGGTTTGTGGAAAAGAGGGCAATATTGAATATCTTGTTTACATCAACGGCGATTCAAACCATTCAGTGGACGTTGGCGATGTTGTTGGCGAGGCGTTTAAAAACTTTAAAGTGTCAAAAAATAAAAAATAATAATATAAAATTTGCATGAACAAAAAACAGATAAGCACAAGTGCGCTGCTGAGTAATGCAAATTTTTTTAAAAGTTATGCGCCCAAAATTTGTGCCGTGGTCAAAGCGGAGGCGTATGGACATGGCATGATTGAGGTGGCAAAAACGCTGCAAGATAGCGTGGATTTTTTTGGAGTTGCGAATTTGGGCGAAGCGAAAAAACTTAAAAGTGCGCTTCCGAATGCAAAAATTATCATACTCGGCAAGTGCGAAGATTTTTCGTTTTTAAAAGAATTTTATCTCACAGCGGTGAGCATTGCCGACATCAAAAAAGCGATTAAACTAAATTTGACACAGCGCTGTTTTATCAAACTTTGCGTGGGGATGAACAGGTTTGGAATTGATTGTGGAAGTGATAATTTATTAAAAAAAGTTAAAAATTTAATAAAAAATCACGATTTTGCTGGTTTTTCGGTGCATTTTTCATCAATTTCATCGCAACGAATTACAAAAAAAGAGTATAACCGATTTTTATTTGCCAAGTCATTTTTGCAAAAACCATTTCCAGTTTGTTTTGGTGGCAGCGGTGCAAAGCATCTGCCTTGTGATATTTTGCGTGTGGGCATTGGATTGTATGGCTACGGCGATAAGCGGCTGCAAAGTGTGATGAGCCTTTCTTCCAGCGTGTTGCAACTGCGCAGTTTGGAGAGAGGCGACAGCGCAGGCTATGACAAAACGTTTGTGGCGAAAAGAAAGACTACTCTTGCTGTGGTGGGCGTGGGCTATGCAGACGGATTTGACAGAAAGGCAAGCAAAAAACTTAAAGTGGAGATTGATGGCAAAAGATTTCGTGTTGTTGGAAATATGTGCATGGATGCATGTTTTGTGGACGTCACTGGCGGGCTGGTTAATGTCGGCGACCAAGTGCTGATGATGAAAAATGCAAAGATATTGGCTAAGGCGTATAAAAAAACCGAATACGAAGTGCTTTGCGCTTTTGCAGCGTTTAGGGGAGAGATTAAAGAGGTGGAATAACATGTTTTTGTCTTCTTGCATATTATAGAGTGTAGACAAAACAGGAGGTAGGAAAATGTCTTTTTACATCAACAATACAAATCCAAGCAGACCTGGCCCAATAGTCGGAAATCCTCTTAATGGAATTTGTGAAAAAATCTTGATTGAGACAACCAAAGTGTTTGATGCTTGTGTTTCACAAAGCACCGAAACTGGAATTGTTTTGCCTGTAACAGACCTTACGCCTGCCAGCCCTGCTACGCCTCTTACATTTGTTTCGGCAGCAAACGCTCCAAACGAACCAGTCGTTATCTCTGATCTTGTGGTTGACAGATTGGACGCTTGCCCAAACTATGCAAATGTTAGTGCGACAGTTTCAATCCCTGTGATTGTAAACTATCGTGACAACAACGGCGTGCTTGGCAGCGGCAGATCGACTATTACAGTAAGCAAAAATGTTGTTCTCTTTGTTCCTCAACCTTCTGTCACTCCTGTCAATATCTCTGCAACAGCAGTATTTTCAAGTGAAATTGGCTCTTACACGGGCGAAAACACCTTCACAGTTACTGGTTGTTTGCAAGTTATAATCAGAGTGACGGCGGTTGTTGACGTGCTTGTTCCTTCCTATGGCTATCCAGTTATTCCTCCATGCCATGCTGCTCCAACTGCAAGCGCATGCCCAGGACTTTTTGAAATGCCATTGTATCCAACAGCATCAGGACCGGTTGTTCCGCCGAGAATGTAAGGAACAAAACATAAGAAAGCAACCTAAGGTAGACTTAGGTTGTTTTTTAACGCTGTTGTGGTAGACAAAAACTTATTTTTTTGATATAATAGGCAAGTTAAAAGTGAGATGAATATGATTTTAGATGCCGAGAAACAAAAATTTAAAGAAAGTTGTCAAAAATATGATTTTTTAAAGGAGTGTCTTTGACGCGCCTAAACTTTTGCGTGAGGTGGAAGAGTTAAAAGCTCAGCAACTTGCGCCAGATTTTTATCTTGACAGTCATAAGCTTAGCGAGGTGGGTAAAAAACTTAGAAGCAAAGAAAATTTGCTGAAACAGTTAAACCAACTTGACAATCTGCATAGCGACATCCAAACGTTGATTGAAATTTGTGAAAGTGAAGATGACCAGCAGTTATATCAAGAGCTTGGAGCGAGTTTGACTAAGTTTGATAAGTGCTGCGAAGAACTTAAAATTGTAACGCTGCTTTGTGGCAAGTATGATGATTGCAATGCGATAATCAACATTCATGCCGGTGCTGGTGGAACAGAGGCGCAAGATTGGGCGGACATGCTTTATCGTATGTATTGCATGTATGGCGAAAAGCAGGGCTTTAAACTTACAGTTTTAGACGTTTTGGAAGGCGAAGAAGCGGGCATCAAAAACATCAATTTTATGCTTTCGGGCGAACATGCTTACGGCTATTTAAAATGTGAAAAAGGCATTCACAGACTGGTGAGGATTTCTCCATTTGATTCGAATTCTCGCCGTCATACAAGTTTTGCCAGCGTGGAAGTTATGCCTGAACTTGAAGAAGATGATGAGATTGTAATCAAGCCCGAAGAACTTAAAATTGACACCTTCCGTGCCAGTGGAGCGGGCGGACAACATATCAACAAAACCGAGTCGGCGATCAGAATAACTCACATTCCAACAGGGATTGTGGTGGCGTGTCAAACTCAGCGTTCGCAAATTCAAAATCGAGAGGTTGCCATGACAATGCTTCGCTCTAAACTCGCAGAAAAGAAGGCTCGTGAGGAAGAGGAGCAGATGGCGGCAATCAAGGGCGAGATCAAAAAGATTGAGTGGGGCAGTCAAATTCGAAGTTATGTGTTTTGTCCTTACACACTTGTCAAGGATCATCGCACGGGCTATGAAACAAGCGATATTCAAGCGGTTATGAACGGAGATATTCAAGAATTTATTAACGCATATTTGCAAAAGATATAAAAGGGATGAATATGAAAAAATATATGCAAGCGCAATTTAATGAGCTTAAAACTAAACAAGATTTAATCATCCTTGCCATTGAAAGTTCGTGTGATGAAACTGCAATCAGTGTGGTTAAAAATGGCAGAGAAGTTTTGTCAAACATTGTTGCTTCGCAAATTGAAATTCACAGGCGCTTTGGCGGAGTTGTGCCAGAAATTGCTTCTCGCAATCATTTGATGGCTATATCAAGCCTATATGATCAAGCCATTAAAGCCGCTGGCATTAAGGCGGAGGAACTGGACGCCATCGCAGTCACATACGGGGCGGGATTGGTTGGAGCGTTACTGGTGGGCGTGAACTTTGCGAAAGGGCTTAGCTATGCTTTAAAAAAGCCACTTATTGCAGTCAACCATGTGCATGGGCATATCGCTTCCAACTATATTTCACACCCTTCTTTGCAGCCACCATTTGTATGTCTGATGGTCAGTGGCGGGCATACTGCGCTAATGAAAATCACCGACTACAACAAATTTAAACTGCTTGGCAGCACGGTGGATGATGCTGCTGGCGAGGCTTTTGACAAGGTGGCTCGTGTGCTTGGTTTGCCATATCCTGGCGGGCCAGAAATCGACAAACTTGCCAAAGACGGAAAAAATAACATAAAATTCACCGTTTCAAATTCGCTTCATTCCACGCTTAATTTTTCTTTCAGCGGAATAAAAACTTCGGTTATTAACTACGTCCACAAATTTGAACAGAAAAATGAGCCCTTCAACAAGGCGGACGTGGCGAGAAGTTTTGAAGAGGCGGTCACGGATGAACTTGTCGATAAGTCTATCAGAGCGCTGAGGATGACGGGGCTTAAAAAGCTTGTGATTGCAGGCGGTGTGGGTGCTAACAGCATGCTTAAAGCCAAAATGACAAAAGCCTGCAAAGAGAAAGGCTTTGAAATGTTTTCGCCAGTGCTGAAATACTGCACTGACAACGCCGCCATGATAGGCTCGGCAGCATATTATTACATCAGAAAAGGCATGGGGCTTGCGGAACTTGATTTGACTGCAAGGCCAAGCATAGATTTATAGGAGATAAAATGGAACTGTTATCACCAGCGGGGAACTATGAAAAATTTTTAACAGCATTGCATTTTGGCGCAGATGCCGTCTATTTGGCGGGACAAGCGTTTGGGCTTAGGGCGTTTGCTGGTAATTTTTCCATGCAGGAGATTGCAAGCGCCTGCCAAGAGGCGCACTCACGAGGCAAAAAGATTTATGTCACCGTCAAGATTGTGGCAAAGGATGAAGATTTTGAAGGATTAAGTGAATATTTGCAAGGTTTGCAAAAGGCAGGCGTGGATGCGGTGATTGTCTCTGATGTGGGAATAATAAGCTTCATCAGAAAAAATTTTCCAAATCTTGATGTGCATGTCTCGACGCAAGCAAACGTCACAAATCTTGCTTCGGCGCAGTTTTTTGCAGATATGGGCGTTAAAAGAATTGTGCTTGCAAGAGAACTTAACATAAATCAAATTGCCAACATCGCAAAGGCGCTTGAAGGCAGGGTGGAGATTGAATGCTTTGTGCATGGGGCGATGTGCATCTCTTATTCGGGCAGATGCTTGCTTTCCAACTATCTTGCTGGCAGAGACGCCAACCACGGCGAATGTGTGCAGGCTTGCAGGTGGAAATATTTTGTTCGTGAGCAGTCTAGAGAAGACGAACTCGAAGTTGAAGAGGACGAAAGAGGCACTTACTTTTTAAACTCCAAAGATTTATGTATGATTAGGCATTTGAGAGAGTTGCAAGATGCGGGCGTTAAATCGCTTAAAATCGAGGGCAGGATGAAGTCAAGTTACTATGTCGCATGCGTGACAAACGCCTATCGCAAGGCGCTTGACATGTTGCCTCAGCAGGCTGGCGAAGAGTTTGTGAGAGAACTTGAAAAAACCTCGCATCGCCGCTTTACAACAGGGTTTTACTTTGGCGAGCAGGACAAGGAGTTTAGGCAAAGTTCCACTCCTGTGCAGACGCATGAGTTTGTTGGCGTTGTTAAAAATTGTCAAAACGGCGTTGCAACAATAGAACAGCGCAACTTTTTGCAGAATAGCGATGAGGTGGAAGTGCTCAGCACAGACGAGGCTGTTTTTAACAAAACCTTTAAAATTACGGACATGAAAAATGAGGAAGGCGAAAGCATTCAAAAGGCAAATGTTGCAAAAATGATTTTCACTTGCCCGTGCCCGCTTCAATTAAACGAAGGCGATTTTTTAAGGAAAAGAATAGATTAAAATATATAATATATATGTAAAATATTTAGCAAAAATATTTAAAAAAAATTTTTAAAAATATGTCATTTTTGGTTGACATATTTTTTTGTTCTGCATATAATAGTGCTAGCACTTAAAAGTCGAGAGTGCCAACTTTAAGGAGTTTGAATGCAACTTTCACAGCGAAAACAACAAATTTTAAGGCTTGCCATTGAAGATTATATTGCATCTTGCTGTCCAATAACCAGCGGCGGGCTTAAAAATATTGCAAATCTCGATTGTTCAACCGCAACGCTTAGAAGCGAGCTTAACGCTTTGGAGGCTATGGGTTTTTTAAGGCAACTTCATACTTCTGGTGGGCGTGTGCCAACGGCGCAGGGCTATCGCTTTTATGTTGACGGCATGCTTTCAAACTTTAAAGCCACAAACAGCGAGCTTGAAAAAATCAGGGGGCTGATTGAGCAAAAAACTTCATCTCTTGCTGATTTAATTTCGCAGATTGCAAAAGTTATAGGGCAGGCAACCAACTATCCAACTGTTGTTATGGCAAGCGGAGTTGAAAATTTGATTTTGCAAGATTTTCAAATAATTCCGCTGCTCAGCCAAGAAGTGTTGGTGCTGATTGGAACTAATGCAGGCTACATCAACGAAAGGCTGAACATCTCTGCAACCAAGCGTGAATGCGATGACGCTGGCAGATACTTCAAAAAGCATTTTGTTGGCAAAACCATCGCACAGATGACGGAGCAGTTTGAAGAAGGCGGGCTTACCGATGAAATTAAAGAATTTCAAAACATTGTCGATTGCTTGGTGAGCGGGCTTAAACGCTTCAACAACCGCAAACTTTTGGATATTCAAAAAAGTGGAGCGGTCAAACTTTTGGAAAGCGGCGAAATTGAAAAAGCAAAGAACATTTTTAAAGTGCTGGAAGATGAAGATGAGCTTATCGAAGTGTTGCAAACCAATCCAGACGAAGAAGAAATTGTTGTTTCGGTGGCTGAAGACGAGGATGATGTTTCGGTTGTAAAACTGCCTATAAAAATGGGCGGCATCGAACTTTCGGTGGGTGTTATCGGGCCGCAGCGCATGGACTATGGCGTGGTTAGCGGCGCACTTAAACTGCTTGCCGATGAACTTGAAAACATCAAAGGAGGAGACGGAACTTGAAAGAAAAGCAAAAACAAAGTTGCCAAAACAAATGCGAAAAGCATTGCGAAGAGCATGATAAAAAAGATTGCTCCTGCCAGCATGAAGATGGGCAGTGCACTTGCAATCAAGATAAGGCAAATGAATATTTAGAAATGGCAAAAAGGCTGCAAGCCGAATTTGAAAACTATCGCAAACGAACCTTTTTTGAAATAAAAAAGGCAAAAGAAGACGGTGAAATTGGTGTTATCGAAGCATTTTTGCCTTGTTTGGACACTTTTAAAGTTGCCAAACAATCGATCACTGACGAAAAAGTTTTGCAAGGCGTTGAAATGATTGAGCATAACATTTTGCAAGCGCTTGAAAAACTTGGTGTGCAAAAAATTCAAAGTGTAGGGCAAAACTATGATCCAAATTTGCACAACGCAATCGCAGTTATGTGCGATGAAAAAAAACCTAATGATATCATCTTGGATGAATACCAAGCAGGATATAAATATAATGACAGAGTTATAAGATATTCAAAAGTCATTGTCAACAAAAAGGAGGATTAAAATTATGGGAAAAATTATTGGTATTGACCTTGGAACAACAAACTCTTGTGTGGCTGTTATGGAAGGCGGCAAGCCAACCGTTATTGCCAACGCAGAAGGCGACAGAACAACGCCATCAGTTGTGGCTGTCACAAAAGAAGGCGAGCGCCTTGTGGGCAAGGTGGCTAAACGCCAAGCGGTTGTCAACAGCGACAACACAATCATGTCTATCAAACGTGAGATGGGCACAAATTTTAAGGCTAAATTGGGTGGAAAAGAATATTCTCCACAAGAAATTTCGGCCATGATTCTTTCAAAACTTAAAGCGGACGCAGAAAGCTACATCGGCTCGCCGGTAACTCAGGCGGTTATCACCGTGCCGGCATACTTTAACGACTCTCAGCGTCAAGCAACCAAAGATGCAGGCAAAATTGCAGGTTTGGAAGTTTTAAGAATCATCAACGAGCCAACCGCCGCAGCACTTGCATACGGCTTAGACAAAGGCGAAAACAACAATCAAAAAATTCTTGTTTACGACCTTGGTGGCGGAACATTTGATGTTTCAATTTTGGAAATCGGTGACGGCGTGTTTGAAGTGCTTTCAACAAACGGAAACACTCGTTTGGGCGGAGATGACTTTGATAACAGAATCATCGACCTTTTGGTTGAAGAATTCAAAAAGGAAAATGGAACTGATTTAAGCAAGGATAAACTTGCTATGCAAAGGCTTAAAGAAGCCGCAGAAAAGGCAAAGATTGATCTTTCTGCAACTCCAAAAACCACAATTTCACTTCCATTCATCTCAGCCGATGCAAACGGCCCTAAACATATGGAATATGAACTCAGCCGTGCTAAGTTTGATTCGCTGACTGAAGATTTGGTTAAGGAAACAATCGAATGCTGCAAACGTGCTTTGAAGGACGCTAAACTCTCAACTTCTGATATCAACAAAGTTATTTTGGTTGGTGGATCAACAAGAATTCCTGCTGTGTTTGAGGCAGTTAAATCTTACACTGGCAAAGAGCCATACAAAGGCATCAACCCAGATGAATGCGTTGCAATCGGTGCTGCTATTCAAGCGGGTGTGCTTGGCGGCGAGGTCAAAGATGTGCTGCTTTTGGACGTAACACCGCTTTCACTTGGAATTGAAACTTTGGGCGGAGTGTTTACAAAACTTATTGAAAGAAACACCACAATTCCTACAAGAAAATCTCAAATTTTCTCAACCGCTGCGGATAACCAACCTGGCGTTGACATTCACGTTTTGCAAGGTGAAAGAGAATTTGCAGCTCAAAATAAAACGCTTGGCAGGTTCCAACTTACCGACATTCCACCTGCACCAAGAGGCGTGCCTCAAATTGAAGTGACATTTGATATTGACGCAAACGGCATTGTCAAAGTTTCGGCAAAAGATTTGGGAACAAATAAGGAGCAAAACATCACAATCACTGCTTCATCAAACCTTAAAGAAGAGGATATTCAGAAAGCAATCAAAGAAGCGGAGGCTCATGCTGAGGAAGACAAGAAGAGAAAAGAACTTGTTGAAGCCAAAAACAACCTTGACAATTTGATCTATGGGCTTGAAAAGATGATTAAGGACAGCGGCGACAAACTTAATGATGACGACAAGAAAAAATTGCAAGATGCCATCGAGGATGCAAAGAAATCGCAAACAAGCGAAGATATGGAAGTTGTTAAAAAAGCAATCGACACTCTTACAAATGTTTCAAACGGCATTGTAAGCAAGATGTATCAAGCGGCAGGCGCAAACGCTGGAGCTGATGCAAACAATGGCACAACCAACGGCAATAATAATGGCGATGGTTCAGACCCAGAGGTTGTTGTTGATAACTAATAGGAGTTTAAATTTTAATGGCAAATAAAGATTACTATCAAATTTTAGGTGTTGAAAAGAATGCGAGTGCGGACGAAATTAAGTCCGCATATCGTCGTCTTGCAAAAAAATATCATCCAGACGTCAACAAAACACCCGAAGCTGCCGAAAAATTTAAAGATATCAACGAAGCATACGAAGTGCTTGGCGATGACAAAAAGCGTGCCAACTATGATCAGTTTGGCTCTGCCGATGGGCCACAATTTGGTGGCGGCGGAGCGGGCGGCTTTGGCGATTTCTTTGGCGGCGGATTTAGCGATATATTTTCCGACATATTCTCTTCTTTTGGGCGGGGTGGCGCAAGAGGCAGAGTTATGGAAAAGGGCGAAGATATCTTTGTAAATTTGTCCATTTCGTTTGAAGAAGCTGCTTTTGGCGTTGAAAAAAGCATTTCGTTTTCTAAAATTGAAAAATGTTCGGCTTGCAATGGCACTGGCGCAAAGGACGGCAAAGAATATTCTGTCTGCCCAGATTGCCATGGCAGCGGCAGGGTTCGCTTTCAACAAAACACCATGTTTGGCACAACCATTAGAGAGACAGGCTGCACAACCTGCAATGCAACAGGCAAGGTTGTTAAAGTTAAATGTGATAAGTGTGGCGGAAAGGGCTACCAAAAAATTGTTAAAACAGTTGATGTCAAAGTGCCGGCAGGCATTGATGACGGACAAATGCTTAAAATGCGTGGCGAGGGCAATGCGCCAATTCGTGATGGCATAAATGGCGATTTAAATATTCGCATATCAGTTGCGCCGCACAAAATTTTGGTGCGAAAGGGCAACGACATTTATCTTGACCTTTATATTCCTTTCACGCAAGCCTTGCTTGGCGTAAAGGTTGAAATCCCAACTCTGAAAGGGCCATACACTCTCACAATTCCAGAACTCACACCGTCAGGCACAGTGATGAGGCTTAAAAACAAAGGCGTTAAAATTTTAAATAGAGAGTCCTATGGCGACATGCTTGTTTCAATAAAAGCCGAGCCTCCAAAGAGCTTAGATAAATCAACTAAAAAATTGCTGGAAGAGCTCAATTCAAAAATTGATCCAAAGGCATATTCAAAATATCAAAACTTTCTTTCAAAAAGGTGAAATGTGTTGCCATTTCACTTTTTTTGTTGTAAACTAATTGCGTGAAAAGATTTATTGGAAAAATTGAAAAAGAGCATGCAATAATTGAAGGCGAAGAGTTAACTCATCTTCGCAATGTTTTGCGTTTAAATGTTGGCGATGAGGTGACTGTCATCAATGGCGATGGCTGTGACTATCTATGCCAAATTATTAAAATTGACAAAAATATTGCATTTTTAAGCGTAAAAAGCAAAAAAAATAATAAAAATAATGCAAAAAACAATATTTCGCTATTTATTTCTGCGATAAAAAGAGAAAAGTTGGAACTTGTTGTGCAAAAAGCTGTTGAATTGGGAATTAAAAATTTATTTATTTTCGAAAGCCAATTTTCAACCATGAAATTAAAGGGCGAAAAAATAATTAGATATCAAAAAATTATAGAAAGCGCAACCAAACAATGCGAGCGTGCGGACTTTATGAAAATAAGGTTAATTTCGTTTAGTGAAATGCTTGAGAGGTTTGCGCAGCATAAAGTAAAACTTTTTGCCAACGAGCGTGAGGGCGAAGAGTTTGATTTTTCAGTTTTAAAAACTGCAAAAGATATTGCAATTTTGGTGGGGTGCGAAGGCGGATTTTCGGCACAAGAAAAAGCGCAAATTTTGCAAACCAAACCCCAAAACATTTCGCTTGGCAACAGAATTTTAAGGGCTGAGACGGCGGCAATTTTGCTTTCAGGAATTGCCAGTTTGTTTTCAGGCAACTAGGTGGCGAGCATGAAAGTTTGCGTTTTAACTTTGGGGTGCAAAGTCAACAAATATGAAAGCGACAGCCTTTTAAACATTTTTAAGCAAAAAGGCTGGGAAGTTAGCGATATTTTAGAAAAGGCAGATGCGTATGTAATAAACACATGTGCAGTCACAAGCGAGGCCGAAAAAAAATCTAGGCAGATGATTGCAAGATGCAAAAAATTAAATCCAGATGCAAAGATATATATTTGCGGATGTGCGGCTCAAAACAATCCTAGTCAGTTTTTAGGCAAGGCGGAGCTTATAAAAGGCGTGGCTGGCAAAAATAAAATTGCGCTTCTCTCAAGCGGAGTGCAAATTGACGATGTGCCAAAACAATATCAGCAAGAGGAGTTTGCTCTTCAATCAAGAACACGTGCATACATAAAAGTGCAAGATGGGTGCAATAATTTTTGCTCATATTGCATTATTCCGTATTTGAGAGGACGGAGCAGGTCGAGAGATTTAAACTCAATTTTGGAGGAAGTAAAAAGCCTTGATGACAGCATCAAAGAAATTGTGCTTACGGGCATAAATCTTTCCGATTTTAGAATTGACGGAAAACTTGGGCTTTTGCCGCTGTTGCAAGAGCTCGATAAATTTAATTTGCGCATGCGGCTTTCATCTATGGAAGAGGTGATTGCAGACGAGGAGTTTATTAAAGGACTCAGCAAGCTTAAAAATTTTTGTCCGCATTTTCATCTTTCGCTTCAAAGTGGATCTGACAGCGTGCTTAAACGCATGAACAGACGCTATACAACATGCGAGTTTGAAAAAACGTGCAGGCTTATTAGTAAATATTTTCCTTCTGCGTCAATCACAACTGATGTTATTGTCGGTTTTCCAGAAGAGAGCGAAGAGGAATTTGATCAAACGCAGCAATTTATTAAAAAAATTGCTTTTGCAGGGTTGCACATATTCCCATATTCGCATAGAGAAGGCACGGTGGCTTCTAGGAAAAAAGATTTGGATTTTTCAGTTAAAAAGATGCGTGCGGACAAGTTAAAAAAACTAGATGAAAAATTAAGATGCGATTTTATTAAACAAAACAAGTTCGGCAGGGTGCTTATTGAAGAAGTTGTAAATGGCAAAAGTTATGGTTTCACAGAAAATTACATAAAATGCGAAATAGACGCCATTTGCAATGTGGGTGATATCGTGGATGTAAACATAACTGGCGGCAACAAAAAATTGGCGTTTGCAAATTTGGCGTAAATGCTTGACATGACGGTGATAAATGAATATAATAAAAAAGCATAAATTTGAAAATAGAAGGTGGTGAGATAAGTTGACTACGGTTAAAGTTGGCGAAAACGAAAGTTTGGAAAGCGCACTTAAACGCTTTAAAAGAAAATGCCAAAAAGACGGCATCATTGGTGACATCAGAAAAAAAGAAGCCTACTACAAGCCTAGCGTTGCAAAAAAACGCAAGCAAGAAGCTGCAAGAAAACGCGCTAGAAAAAGAGGTTAAAATGATTTTTAAAACATGGTTTTATGCCATGTTTTTTTATTGTATTTAAAAGACAAAAAAATGCTTTATTATTCGGATTTTTTCGACAAAAATTAGCTGGCTTTTATTTTGATTTATTTTTCTCATGTTTTAAACTAAATTTGTCGCCTGAAAAAAGGCAATTAAAAGGAGAGATAAATGAATCAAGAACTTAAAAGGCTTGCGCAAAATGCACGCAACAGATTAATGAATAAAGGAGAAAACTCAATAAAAAAGACAAACGCCGTGCTTAGCCCAAATGTTAAGTTTAAAATAATCTCAACCTCTCAAGACGAATCTTTTAAAACAAGAACTATGCAGCTTTTGGAGAGCGATGCTTTAAACCCAATCGGCGAACTGATGGATTTAAAAGTTTACAACTCGTTGGATGAAGATAAAAAGCAAAGATACTTGCTTGACGTGATTGAAAAGTTTAATAGATATAGACAGGAATTTGAAAGAAGAGAGCAAAAATTGGTTTACTAAATTTTTTATATTTGTTAAAATAAACGCATGAACAATTTTGATTTGTCTTTGCTTAATAATGAACAGCAAATTGCGCTTTTGCAAACGCAAGGCGCTGTTTTGGTGACTGCTGGTGCAGGAAGTGGAAAAACAAGGCTTTTGACTCATAGAATCGCCTATCTTTTGTCGCAAGGTGTCAGCGCTTACAGTATTTTGGCAAT
>CALWTN010000049.1 GCA_944384475.1 uncultured Clostridia bacterium | reverse complement strand
GATAATTTAACTGATTTAAGGCAAAAATTGCAACAAAAACTTGAAAAAAGAGCAAATATTATGCTATTTAATGGAAAAATTGGTGAAATCTCTTTGTATGAACCAACAATCATTGCAACGGGAAGTAACACCAGCGAGGAGTTTTTTACTCAAATTGAAAACATAGTTGGCAAAAGCAGAGCGCATAAATGGCAACCAATATTTCCAGTCTTTTGCGGTGAGTTGAAACTTTTGGAGCAAAACGATAATTATTTTTTGCCAGTTTCCGAGCAGCAGGTGATGCAGGCTCAGCAGTTTTTGGCAAATTTTTCAAGTCAGCAAGATACGATTGAAAAATGGGCTGCATGCGGTTTGCAACTTTTAAAAGCCAAAGCCTTTAAGCCTGTCATCTTGGAGGGCAAAATAGTGCCGGCTTGTTTAAAGTTTAAAAAAGTGGAGCAGGGCTACTGTCTACAAAACTTTCAAACCAACCTTACGGAAACTGACCAAGACAAACTGTTTGAAATTTTTCCTGAACTTCAAAACGCAAAAGTGCAAAGATATGGCCGTGTAAAACGCTGCACTTTCATTTCGCCAGCATCGGCTGTCAATGTGCATCTGCAATCGCAAGCAAACGAAAATATGTTTTTTGCAGGCAGATTGATTTTGGTTGGTGGAGAGTTGGAGGCGGTTGCAACGGGGCATTTAGCGGCCTTGAATGTGTTGAACATGATTGAAGGCAGAAAGCTTGTCAAGTTTCCTGACGGCACCATCTGCCAAAACATCATCGACAAATTATTTTCGTTGCAGGGCTTTAAACAAGAACAAATTGATTTGGAATATGATATAATCAAAGATGTAGATGAGCAAAGCGCTTTAAAAAAGCTTACAAGTTTTAAGGAGGATTATGATGCAAGAGTTTCGTGGCACAACAATTTGTGCAGTCAAAAAAGATGGTAAGATTGCCATCGCTGGTGATGGACAAGTCACCATGCAAAACTCGGTGATTTTTAAAGGTAATGCAAAAAAGGTTAGAAGAATTTTTAATGACAAGGTGTTGATCGGTTTTGCGGGAAGCGTGGCAGATGCTTTCTCGCTTACTGAAAGGTTTGAGGAGATGCTTAACAAGTATTCGGGAAACCTCATGCGCAGTTGTGTTGCACTTGCAGAACTTTGGCGTGACGATAAAATTGCAAGAAAACTTGATGCGATGATGATTGTCGCTGATAAAAACATGCTTTTGGTTTTGGACGGCACAGGTGACGTGATTGAGCCAGAAGACGATGTTTGCGCAATCGGCTCGGGTGGCAATTATGCGCTTGCCGCAGCCAAAGCGTTAAAGCAAAACACAAATCTTTCAGCCAAAGAAATTGCACAAAGGGCGTTGAAAATTGCAAGCGAAATTTGTGTGTTTACAAATGATAACATAATTGTGGAAGAGGTATAGGAGAGTAATATGGAATTTTCACCTAAACAAATAGTAAGCGAACTTGATAAATACATCATTGGTCAAGCCAAAGCCAAGCGTGCTGTGGCAATCGCACTTAGAAACAGATATAGAAGAAGCAAACTGCCAAAGGAATTGCGAGAAGAAATTACGCCTAAAAACATCATTATGCGTGGGCCTACTGGCGTGGGAAAAACCGAAATTGCAAGGCGTCTTGCAAAATTGGTTAAAGCGCCTTTCATAAAAATTGAAGCCACAAAATACACCGAAGTTGGCTACGTCGGCAGAGATGTCGAAAGCATGGTGCGTGATCTTGTGGAAGTTTCGGTTAGAATGGTTAAAGACGAAAAGCAACACGAGGTTGAAAACAAAGTTAAACCTATTGTTGAAAGCAAATTGATTGATGCAATCTCGCTTGCAAGACGAGACAGCACGCTTTCGCAAGACAAGGCAGAAATTAAAGCCGAACTTGAAGCAGGCAAACTTGAAGACGAATTGATTGATGTCGCAGTTGTCGACACTCCAAAGCCTATTATGGCGATTGGCGGGCCAGAAATTTCGCTTGGCTCTATGTTTGAAGGCTTGCTCCCACAAAGAAGAAAGAATAAGCGCATGCCAGTTAAAAACGCAAGAGAAGCGCTTATGAACGATGAGTGCGACAAACTCATCGACCTTGACAATGTCAACAGTGAAGCCATCAGGCGTGCTGAAGAAGAGGGAATTATCTTTATTGATGAAATTGACAAAATCATCGGCGTGAAAAACAACAACTCGCAAGATGTTTCGCGTGAGGGTGTACAAAGAGACATTCTTCCAATAGTGGAAGGCTGCACCGTTGCAACCAAGTATGGCAATGTTAAAACTGATTTTATTTTGTTTATCGCATCAGGCGCTTTTCACGTTTCCAAAATCGAGGACATGATTCCAGAACTGCAAGGACGTTTTCCAATCAGGGTGGATTTAGACAGCTTGACGGAAAAGGATTTTAAAAAGATTTTGTCGCAACCTAAAAACGCTGTCACTTTGCAATATGCATCACTTTTAAAAGTGGATAACATCAACCTTTCGTTCACTGATGATGCGCTTGATGAAATTGCTGCTATGGCGGCTGCTGAAAACGAATCCAGTGAAAATATTGGTGCGAGAAGGCTTCACACCATCATGGAACTTTTGCTGGAAGATATTTCGTTTAACGCAAACGGCTCGCATCCAATGTTGGATGTTGTGGTTGATAAAAACTATGTTCAAAACGCTTTTAAAGATACTAAAAAGAAATTTGACCTTAAAAAATATGTGTTATAGGAGGGGAATATGAAGCATATTAACGAACAACAATTTGCTGACGAAACAAAAAATGGACTGACCGCTGTGGACTTTTTTGCAACTTGGTGCGGACCGTGCAGAATGATGAGCACAATTTTGGAAGATGTGGAAGAAAGTAATCCTGAAATCAAAATTGTTAAGGTGGATGTGGATGAAAATCCAAATCTTGCAAGAAAGTTTGGCATCATGTCGATTCCAACGATTGTGGTTATCAAAGACGGCGAGATGGCAGGCAAACATGTTGGGCTTATGCAGGCAGACGATTTTATTGAATTTGTTAAATCATTTGAATAAAGGGCGCTTTGCCCTTTTTTATTTATTTTTTAAATAAATATTGACACTTGGCACATAAAGTGTTAAAATTATTGCATAAAAGGAGAATTATTGTGAGCAAAAAGGTTTATTTAGACAGTGCAGCAACCACCTACGTTTCAAGTGAAGTTTTAAATGAAATGTTGCCTTGTTTTAACGCTGTGTATGGCAATGCAAACTCTATTCACAGTTTTGGCAGAGATGCTGCTGCTATTGTTGATAGGGCAAGAGATAGAATCGCTTCGGCCATCCATGCAAAAAATGCCAATGAAATTTATTTTACTTCTGGCGGCACAGAAGCAGACAACTGGGCGATAAAGGGGTTGGCTAGAGCAAACAAAAATAAAGGAAAGCACATAATCACTTCGGCAATAGAGCATCATGCAGTTTTAGAAGCATGTGCGGCACTTGAAAAAGAGGGTTTTGAAATAACCTATCTTCCAGTTGACAGCACAGGGCTTGTAAAAATCACCGAACTTTTGCGTGCAATAAGAAAAGATACAATCTTGATTTCAATTATGGCTGCAAATAATGAGGTGGGAACAATCCAAAACATCAAAACCATTGCAAAAACTGCACATGAAAACGGAATTTTGTTCCATACTGATGCGGTGCAGGCTTTTGGAGCGCTTAGAATTGACGTGCAAGATATGGAGATTGATGCGCTCAGCATTTCGGCACATAAAATTTATGGCCCAAAGGGCGTTGGTGCGCTTTATGTTAAAAATGGTGTCAGAATTGAAAATTTAATTGACGGCGGAAGTCAAGAGCGCAACAAACGTGGCGGAACGCTGAACGTTCCAGCAATCGCAGGTTTTGGTAAAGCGGCAGAAATCGCCGAAAGAGATTTGGTGGCAAATCAACAAAAATTGCGTTCGATTAGAGAATATTTTATCTCAAAATTGAAAGAAAACGTAGAATATATTCACATTAATGGGCACCCACAACAAAAATTGCAAAGCATTGTAAACGTTTCTTTTGAAATGGTGGAGGGCGAAAGCTTGCTTATGCTGCTTGATCTTGATGGCGTGGCAGTTGCAACAGGTTCGGCTTGCACTTCAAACAGTTTGCTTCCATCGCACGTTTTAAAGGCAATGGGCGTGGAAGATGAACTTGCGCAAGGCTCAATCAGATTTTCGTTTGCAAAAAACACCTCAAAAGCAGATGTAGATTATGCTTTGGAAGTTTTGATTAACGCTGTTAAAAAACTCAGGGCGATTTCGCCAATCACTAAGGCAGGGAGGAGATAAAAATGTATAACAAAAAAGTTCTTTCCATTTTTCAAAATCCAAGCAATGCAGGCGGAATGAAAGGCGCAAACGGAACTGGCAAGGTGGGCGGAGACGTTTGCAGCGACATTATGAAATTTTATCTTTTGATTGAAGATGAGGTTATTAAAGATGCTCGCTTTAAAGTTTTTGGATGCTGCGCAGCCATTGCAAGCGCCGATGTGGCTTGTGATTTAGTGAAAGATATGACGATTGAAGAAGCTCAAAATTTGACCAGCGCAGACATCATGGAAGTTTTGGAAGAGCTTCCTTCAAACAAAGTTTATTGTGCATCACTTGCGCTTGACGGAATTAAAGAAGCGATTGAAGATTATCACAAAAAACTTGAAAAATTGCAGAAAAAAGAGCAAAGTGAATAAAAAAATCACCATTTTAGGTGATTTTTTTTGTTATTTTTACATATTTTTTTGCTTTTTTATTAAAGTATATTTTTTTTCATTTGTCACAAACTATTGGCAGGAGGGAGATATGAAAGACGTTATCATGCTTTTAGGGTTTAGTATGGGGCTTGTAACTGGCGCACTGCTATATAAATATTCAACCTCTGCTAAGCAAATGGTTGACAAAAGCGAAAAGGCAGTGATGAAAGAAGTCGATAAAGCGGCTCAAAAAGTTAAAAAGGCTCAGAAGAGGGCATAAACTCTCGCCCGAGAAGCGCAAGGCTAAAAAGCCTTGCCTTTTTATTTGCCCACGGGCAAATAAAAACAAGCCCGAAAGGGCTTGGCTTCTCGGGCGTGTGATAAAACAAAAAAGCAAGCCTTAAACGCTTGCTCTTTTGATAACCAGGCGAATGCTTTGTCAAAGTTAAACCAACTGCCTCAAACTATTTTAACTCCACCAAAGCTACCTTATGGCACACGACTGTGTTCCCTTAATGATGCTCCCGTCAGGGCCTGACATGGTTCAGGAGCAGCCGTTGCATAAGACCTTGATTTCATCGTCAAAATAAGCCTGCACATATTTGACCTAACAATGCCGAGGCAAACGTTCGATCCTGCTGTAGCGGGTTGCAGGTTACAGGGCACCGCTAACTCCCCATCTAGCCTGGTTTTGTAATTATAACCTAAAAGATAAAAAAAATCAAGGAAAATCATTTTTTATTTTTTGCAATTTGCTTTATAATATATTTGTAGATTTTTACAGGAGAGAGAGATGGCTGAAAAAACAAAGGCAGAAAGATTTTTAGATGCGTTTAACAATATTGATTATTCCTTGCGTGCAAGATATGGGCTTAACAGAAGCATGGGCTTTTCAGATTTGGTGAGAAGGTGCGTAAGTTTAAATTACGTTGTCAGAAAATATGAAGATGATTTAATTGACTATGGCAGACTGAGAAACGCCATTGTTCATCAAGGCAACAAACCATATATAATTGCCGAGCCGCACGAGCAAGTTGTGGAGCATATTGAGAAAATTGAAAGGCTGATCAACACGCCGCCAAAGGTTATTGATGTTTGCAGAAGAGATGTGCTTTCAACACAGGCTAACGAGTCGATGGGCGATGTCATCAAACTTATTGCCTCATCAAACTATTCAAACATTCCAGTTTATAAAAATGGTCATTTGATTGGCGTGGCTAATGGACAGAAAATTTTAAATTCATTTGGCAAATTTTTAATTTCAGGTGGCAAAGCAAAAACGTTTTTAGAGAATGCGCAAATTGAAGACATGCTTTCTGAAATCAAGGATTCAAATTATTATGAAGTTTGCAAAATCGATCTTACAATGGAAGATGCGTTAAATAAATTTCACTCCAATCCAAAACTGCTTGCAATCTTGCTTACAAAAAACGGTGAGGCAAATGAAATTCCGCTTGGCATTGCAACGGGTGCAGACGCCATTGAAATGAACAAGGTTTTAGATACTTTTTAGTTGACAAAACCAAGCAATTTTGATAAACTTAACACGGTTATATAAAAACGATGATAAAAGACAACATTTGTTTGATTGTTTTTTCAGAGAGTTGCCGTTTGGTGCGAGGCAATAAAAGCGCAAACAAATTATCACTTTTGGAGTTGCGGGCTGAAATTTAGTAAGTTTTGCCGGGTCTTCCCGTTATAGAAGGCGTATGTGTTGGCATACAGGCATTTACAAGTGGTTTAACCTCGGCGGGGTCTTGCAAGTGCCGAGGTTTTTTGTTTAAATCTCACTTTTCGCCAAAAATTAAGCATTTGGAGGAGAAAATGTATAAAAAAGTTGACACAAAACTTGATTTTGTTAAAAACGAAACACAAATTTTGGAGTTTTGGAAGAAAAACAACATCATTGAAAAGGGTTTGCATTTAAACGAGAATTCCGGCAAGGTTTATTCTTTCTATGAAGGCCCACCAACAGCAAACGGCATGCCGCATATGGGGCATCCACTTACAAGGGCAATCAAGGATGTTTTCCCACGCTACAAAAGCATGAAAGGCTTTTTTGTGCCAAGAAAAGCGGGATGGGATACTCACGGCTTGCCAGTTGAAGTTGAGGTTGAAAAAACCTTGGGCTTAAACGGCAAGCAGGACATCGAAAAGTTTGGTGTTGAAAAATTTATTGAACTTTGCAAGCAGTCGGTTTGGAAATATAAAGGCCTTTGGGAGAAGATTACCGACAGGCTTGGCTATTGGATTGACATGGATCATCCATACATAACATATGACAACAACTATATCGAATCAGTTTTTTGGGCTTTAAAAGAGATGGATAAAAAGGGGTTAATCTATCTTGGTCACAAAATTGTGCCTTTCTGCCCACGCTGCGGCACAAGCCTTTCTAAAATGGAGGTTGAAAACGGCGACAACTACAAAATTTTAAAAGAAAATTCGGTGTATGTAAAACTAAAAAGCAAAGAAGAAGAAAACACTTATTTTCTTGTTTGGACAACCACACCTTGGACGCTTCCATCCAATGTTGCTTTGTGTATGAACCCAAATGAAGTTTATGCAAAGATTTCAGCGAACGGCGAAAATTACATCATGCTTAAAAGCCTTATCCCAACTCTTTTTGAAGAAGGCAGCTATAAAATTGTGTATGAAAAACAAGGAAAGCAGTTTGAAGGGCGCAAGTATGTTCCGCTTTTCGACTATGTTGAAGGGCAGGTTAAAAACGCATATTTTGTTACAGTTGACGACTATGTCACCACCGAAGACGGCACTGGCATAGTGCACATAGCTCCAGCATTTGGTGAAGAAGACTATCAAGTCGGCAAAAAATACAACATCGACTTTGTTCAACTTGTTGACGAAGACGGCAAAATGTCGCAGCAAACCGACTTTGCTGGCATGTTTGTTAAGGATGCCGACAAGCCTATCATCGACAAGTTAAAAAGCGAAGGCAAAGTGTTTAAAGTTAAACTTATCGAGCACGCCTATCCACATTGCTGGCGTTGCGGAACGCCGCTCTTGTATTATGCGAAAAATGCTTGGTTTGTTAAAACCACAGCAATCAAAGATGTGCTTGTTAAAAACAATAATTCGGTAAATTGGTTGCCAGAAACAATCAAACAGGGCAGAATGGGCAACTTCCTTGAAAACAACATTGACTGGGGCATTTCTCGAACTAGATATTGGGGCACACCGCTGCCGTTCTGGACATGCGAAAACGGCCACACTCATGTTGTTGGAAGCGTGGAAGAGTTAAGAAAACTCTCTGGCGTGAAAGGTGAACTTGATCTTCACAAGCCAACGCTTGATAAAATCACTTTCCCATGCCCAAAATGCGGCAAAACGATGACGAGAACGCCAGAGGTTATGGATTGCTGGTTTGATTCTGGCTCTATGCCGTTTGCGCAATATCATTATCCATTTGAAAACAAACAGATATTTGAAAAAACATTCCCAGCCGATTTTATTGCAGAAGGCATAGATCAAACTAGGGGTTGGTTTTACACTTTGCAGGCTGTAAACAGCGCAGTATTTGGCAAAAGCCCATATAAAACATGTCAGGCAATCGGGCTTGTGAACGATAGATTTGGCGTTAAAATGTCAAAACATCTTGGCAACGGCATAGATCCATGGTCTATTTTGGATAAGGAAGGCGCAGACGGGCTGAGATGGTATTTCTTCTATTCCTGCTCACCGGGGCAAGGGCTTTCGTTCAATGAAGACAACTTGATTGAGCTTCAACGCAAGTTTATGGGCACGCTTTGGAATGTGTATGCTTTTTACGTGCTCTATGCGGACATTGACAATTTTGATCCAACCAAAATAAAGTTTAGCGAATGCAAACTCAGTTTGCTTGACAAGTGGCTTCTTTCAAAATACAACGCGCTGATTGAAGAAGTTGATCAAAAACTTGATAAATATGAGCTTCAATCTGCAACCAGAGCGATAACAAATTTTGTGGACGAACTTTCCAACTGGTATATCAGGCGCAGCCGTGAAAGATTTTGGCAGAACGGCATGGCAGACGACAAAAACGCCGCGTTTAAAACGCTGCATGAAGTGCTTTCTTCGCTTAGCAAGTTGATTGCTCCGTTTGTGCCATTCCTTGCCGAAAGCATCTATCAAAACTTGGTGAGAAGTGTGGATAAAAACGCACCAGAAAGTGTGCATTTTTGCATATATCCTCAAGCGGATAAAAATTTAATCAACCGCAAACTCAATCGTGGCATGCAAAAGGTTTTGGATATTGTTTTTCTTGGCAGAGCATGTAGAGCCGCAAGCCTGATTAAAAATCGTCAGCCGCTTGCAAAAGTTATCGTTTGCTCGGCAGAGAAAATCGACCTTGACGGCGAACTTCAAAACTTGATTAAAGATGAGCTCAATGTTGAAGAAATATCTTTCAGCCACGATGCCAACACCTATGTTAATTTTGAACTTAAACCTCAGCTTAAAACGCTTGGGCCAAAATACGGCAAAAGGCTGAATGAAATCAGGCAATATTTTGCTGAATGCGATGCAAACAAAGTTGTATCACAACTTAGAAAGGGCGAAAACATATTTGTTGACGACATGATTTTAACTGAGCAAGATGTGCTTGTGTCAGTTAAGAATAAAGAGGGCTTTGTAAGCGAAAGCAACGGCGAAGTCACGGTTGTTTTGGACGTTGCACTCACCGATGAACTTAAAGAAAAAGGGCTTGTGCGTGACTTTATTTCACTTGTTCAGCAAACCAGAAAAGACATCGGGCTGCAAGTTACCGATCATATTTTAATCACCATAAATGGCGATGAAGATGTTAAAAAAGTTATGAAAAAACACGCCGATTTAATTAAGTCTGGCACACTTTGCGACAGCCTCGACTTTGGTGAAGGTGAATTTAAATTTGGCAGCGCAAATCTTAATTTTGGCATAAAAAAAGTTTAAGGAGACGTGATGAAAACAGCAAGCGGATGGAAAGATTTTGAAGTGCTTGCAACAGGCGATGGCAAAAAACTTGAAAACTGGAATGGCATTGTGCTTTCTCGCCCAGATCCTCAGGTGATTTGGGGCGGCTTTGACGAGCGTGCGAAACCATATCTTAGCCGCATCTATGCAACCTATCAGCGCTCTTCATCTGGCGGAGGTGAGTGGAGAGAGCTCAAACGCATGCCCGAGCAGTGGACTTGCACTTGGAACAATCTTAAATTCATCGTCAAGCCGATGGGCTTTAAGCATACGGGCATTTTTCCAGAGCAGGCGGTAAATTGGCAGCGCATGCAAAAGTTGATTAAAGAAAGTGGAAGAGAAATTAAGGTGTTAAATCTTTTCGCATACACGGGCTGTGCATCGGTTGCATGCAGCGAGGCAGGCGCTAGCGTCACTCATGTTGATGCAAGCAAAGGCATGGTGGAGCGGGCAAAGCAAAACGCCGCACTCAACAACATTTGCAACATCCGCTTTATCGTTGATGACTGTAAAAAGTTTATTGAGCGTGAAATCAGGCGCGGGAATAAGTATGACGCCATCATCATGGATCCACCAAGCTATGGCAGAGGGCCAAACGGCGAGATGTGGAAGATTGAAGAAAATCTTTTTGATTTTGTTTTGCTTTGCAAACAGGTTTTGTCGGACAATCCACTTTTTGTGCTGATAAATTCTTACACCACTGGTTTGCAGGCGGGCGTGATTGCAAACATACTCAGTTTGATTTTTGGCAGTGGTAATGTCGAAGCCGATGAAATTGGGCTTAAAAGCAAGGAGGGCATTGTTTTGCCTTGCGGCAACAGCGGTTTTAAAATTTGGAAATAGCGCGGAGAGCGCATGCGTGCGCATGCCGCCCGCCCGCAAGGGCGGGCAAAAATTTTGCTCCGCAAAATTTTGCTCTCCGCGCGGAAAAGGAGTTTGATATGCAGGTTGTATATGAAGACAATCAAATAATTGTGGTAATCAAGCCGCAAAACCAACCATCGCAAAAAGATGAATCTGGCGACCTTGACCTTTTAAGCGAGGTTAAGGAGTATGTCAAACAAAAATACAATAAGCCGGGTGAGGCGTTCATCGGTTTGGTGCATAGGCTGGATAGGCCAACCGGCGGGCTTATGGTTTTTGCACGCAATTCAAAGTCTGCTCAGCGCCTGTCAAATCAACTTCAATCAAATTTGATGCAAAAGGTTTATTATGCAGTGGTTGAGGGAAACATAAAACTAAACTCTCAGCATCTTGTAAACTATCTTAAAAAGGATGAAAAAAACAACATCGTCAAAATTTGCCCAGCACTCGAAGAAGGTGCAAAAAAGGCTGAGTTAATTTACACGGCGCTTGAAAAAAATCAAAAGCACTCGCTTTTAAGCGTAAAAATTTTGACGGGCAGATCTCATCAAATTCGAGTTCAACTTGCGGGCATTGGGCATCCAATTTACGGAGATATGAAATATAACAAGAACGCCACAAAGGGCAATCTTGCTCTGTGGGCGGGCAGGCTGGAATTTACGCATCCAACCACAAAAGAAAAGATGGTCTTCATCGCATCGCCGGATGAGAGCAAAGTACCATGGAACGAGTTTAAAGTTTCAAAATATTTTGTGAGGTAAAGATGAAACGCAGTGCGATTGCAGAAAAATATAAATGGGATTTAACCGCCTATGCAAAAGATGACGAAGATTTTTTATCTCGCACAAAAGCGCTTGCAAAATATCAAAACATTTTTAAAAGTTTTGAAGGCAAGCTCAGCGATGATGAAAAATTGCTTGAATTATTAAATCTTTCAAGCGAATATGAAAAGCAACTTTCGCTTTTGTATAGCTATGCGATGCGCAAGCGTGACGAAGATTTAACAAATTCAAAGGCGATTGAAAATTTGGGAGTGATTGAAAAAATTGCAAATCAAAACGCCATTGCCGCTTCATATATCACACCAGAAGTGGGCAAGTTTTCCAATCAAAAACTCAATTTTTTAATGAAAAATGCAAAATTTTCGCATTTTAGGCTATTTTTTAAGGATATTATCAAAGAAAAACCACACATCTTGCCAAAAAGCGAAGAGAAACTTCTCTCTGGCATGGGCGAGTTTTTGGGCGGCTTTTCAGACAATCACGATGCGTTTAGCGATGCGGATTTAAAACTGAGCGATGTCAAAGACAGCCGAAACAAATCTCACAAATTTACGCAGGCGCTATATTCAAAATTCATGCACAGCGCAGACAGAGAACTTAGAAAAAATGCCTTTGCCGAGCAAAATGCTGCGTATGGCAGATATATAAATTTGCTTGCCTCAAACTATATAAGCGAAGTTAAGGCCAACTGCTACTTTGCAAAAATCAGGCATTATTCCAGTGCGCTTGAAAGTGCGATTGAGGGCGAGGATGCAAAAATTGAAGTTTACAAAACTTTGATTGAAAGCGTGCATGCAAATTTAAAATTGATGTATAACTACTATGCTAAAAAACAAAAAATTTTGGGTTACGACAAGTTTTATATATATGATCAGTTTGCTCCGCTTAAAAAAATGGCAACCAAAACCTACACTTTCGAGCAGGCGATTGAACTTATCAAAAGGGCAGTCGCTCCGCTTGGAGAAGAATATGTTTCGCTGATCGACAGGGCGGTTAAAGAAAAGTGGATTGA
>CALWTN010000048.1 GCA_944384475.1 uncultured Clostridia bacterium | reverse complement strand
ACCGCCTATCAATCTGCATTTATAAATGAAGACTATATAGACGCACTTACTTACACAATTTACTCATTGGTGTTGGGGCTTGAGCCTAATGAAATGACTGTTTCGTATGACGGCGGCGAGCCTACTTTGACAGTGGTGGGTTATGGCGCAACTGCAGAAAAGAGCAGTGCGGCGCTTGCGCTTGAAGATGTTAAAATCACTTTTAACCAACTTGGCTCCTACGTTGGTTTAACCCAAAGAAACAAAGATCAAATTGTTGACTTTGTTTTGGAAGAGGTGATTGGGCAAGCGGCTTTAAGCATGCCAACAAACATCAACCCTACGTTTAAATATGATGTCTATTATGAGGACGTGGTTACTGCAATCGTGGACTACTGCGGCAGTTTGACAACCATTGGAAATGAAAATCAAGAGACGGGCGAAGGCTCAACAACAGTCGGCGGAAGTTTTATGGCGTCCGAAGTTGTAAACTATCCGGTGACGTCTTTCTTCTCTATGCTTGAAGGCGATCCGTTTGTTTATACTGGTGCGTATGAATATCAAAGTGTGGTGTTGATGCCAGATGTTTCTGCTGAAAAGCCTGTCATCAGAATAACCGATTTGTGGCTTGATTTTAAATATGACGCAAACGATGACGGAGACGAAATTTACGACCCTACAAAATCAATTACAATTGAAGTGATTTTGCGCTGGAACAAGGGAGACGGCTCGCCTATAAAGGAAGCAAAACAATCAATAACCGTGCCAGACGGGCCTATTGATGTTGGAGAAGATGGCTGGTTTTTAGAGTTTGAGCTTGAACGAGATGATATGTTCGGTGAGGTTGTTGAGCTTGGCGCATTTAACTGCCCAGAGGCTTTGAATCCTCCAGAGGGCGAAAGATTGCTTACGCTTACAGGCTTGTCGGATGCAAGAAGATATTACAAAGTTATGGAAAGCACAACTTACGGTGGATACGGCGTGCTTGATGAAACCAAAATTGAAGGCAGCTATTTAGAAATCGCATACAACGTAGAAAAAGCCCCTGGCGACACAACAACAAATTACGCATTCTACACAGCAATATCCAACTTGGGCGAAGAAGCAACATGGCCGGGTTCGCCTGAGTGGCACTAATATATCGTAGGGGCAACCAACTCGCACTCGCTGGCACGGCTACGCCTAACAGCGGCTCGCCGTTTTCCCCCACAAGCCCCCTTCCATCCCGCTTGGCTCGCCTCTGGACTCGCCTGGCGCATTAGACGAGAAAGGCGAACTTGCTTGCAAGGGTGAGCCTGCCGAAGTCGCATTCTCTCGCAGAGAGAATATGGGGTTCGCAAATTTTCATGAACAGGCATAGCCTTTGCCTCATGAAAATTTGACTCCAAGACTTAAAAAGAAAAGGCATAATGCTCTCAGAGGGGATGGACAGATATACAATAAATCGTTGGCATGGGGATGCGCTGCGGCATGAATATATTTTTGTGTTGAGGAGTATACATGAAAGAGAAGGACACGCTGTTGCTTGAAAAAGAGGTGAGGGTTGAACAAAAACTTGAAAAAGCTAAACAAAAAATCAACCTCTCTTCTATTCAGTCTCAAGTAAGCCAGCCACCTCAACAGGAAAATATCGTCATCGAAACCCCGAACTATGACCTTATTCCCGAAACTCCGCCTGAGAAAAAAAAGATTATTCTTAAACTTGAAAAACAGGTGGAAAGCCAAAAACCTAAGAAAAAAACATCTGTCTTGAAAAAAGCGATTGTTGCGTGTGTTTTGGCGCTTGTCGTTGGGCTTGGAGTTTTTACAGCTGTGGATTTGGCTGATTCGGTTGCCGCTTACAATGCCACTCAAAGCCAGTATTCAGTAAACCTAGCAAACTTATTAAAAAATATTTCGTCAGTGGATTCTGGAAACAAGATGTCAGAGTTGATTGAAACCTATCCAGATGAACTTATGCGCCCTGACGAACTAAAACAACAATCAAATTGGTTTGACAGATTTTGCAACTTTTTATCGGGGTTATTTGGAGGATAACCTTTGCAAAACCCGTTCACACTTTATTCTTTTAAGAAAAGGTTACTCGCTTTAAGCATTGTGGTAGCCTTTCTTTTTTGCGCCTTGTTTGTAAGGCTTTTTGTTGTGCAGATTATCAACGGCAAAGATTTGCAGTTGCGAGCCACGTCTCAGTGGACTCGAGACCTTGCAATAGTCGCTCCACGTGGAGATATATATGACGTCACAGGCTCACGTCTTGCAGTAAGTTACACCACTTACAACGTTTACGTGCGTGGAAGAGAGGTGGAAGATGCCAAAGCGGTTAGCGAATATCTTTGCAATATTTTGGATTTAAACTATCTTAAAGTTTACGAAAAAGTCATCAAAAAGAACATTTCAGAAGTTTTGATCAAAATGCAGATTTCTTCTGAGATAGCAGAACAAATTTACAACAAAAATTTTAAGGGAGTCTATTTGGCTGAGAGTGTGGGCAGATACTACACTTATGGCAACTTGCTTTCGCAGGTGCTTGGATTTGTCAGTGTGGACAATGAAGGGCAAAGCGGCATTGAGGCATATTATGACGATTACTTGACAGGTTTGGATGGTTACAGTTTTACGCAAAGCGATTTGCAGGGCAAAGAGATTGGCGGCACGCTGAGATATTATGTGCCTGCAACAAAAGGTTCAGACATCACTTTGACGATTGATAGCAAGATGCAACTTATTTTAGAACAAGTTTTGCAAAAAATTATGACCGAGCAACAACCTAAAAACGCCACGGGCTTGATTATGAATGCAAAGACAGCCGAGGTTTTAGCAATTTCCACCAAACCGAGCTTTGATTTGAATGACATTCCGAGAGAAGATTTAACCACGTTGTTTGATCAGTCAAAAATAAAGGCGATAACGGATGTTTACGAACCGGGTTCAACTTTCAAAATTCTCACGCTTGCTGCCGCTTTGGAAGAGGGCGTTGTAAGCGAAAATGACAGGTTTTATTGCGGTGGATCTAGAATTGTGGACGGCGTTAAAATTAAATGTTGGCGCTCAATCGGGCATGGCAGTCAAACTTTGCAAGAAGGGCTTACAAATTCATGCAACTGCGTGTTTATGGAACTTGCGCTAAGGCTTGGCGTGGATAAATTCTATGAATATATGCAAAAATTTGGGCTTGGAGAGAAGACTGGCATTGGTTTATCCGGCGAAGCGAGTGGAATTTTGATGGATAAGGGTTTGGTGAAGACGGTTGATCTTGCACGCATGGGCTTTGGGCATGCGGTGGCAGTCACTCCAATCCAGCTTTTAAACTCTGTTTGTGCTATTTTAAACGATGGCAACTTGCTTGTGCCTACCGTTGTGAAAAATATAACTGACTGCTATGGCAACACACTGCTGCAAACCACACAAACAACTAAGCGAAAGGTGGTTTCAAGTGAGACGTCACGCAAGATTTGTCAAATGCTTTCCCTTACCACCAACAAGACTGGACCTTACACCTTCTTGGAAGGTTACGATGTGGGAGGCAAGACAGGAACGGCGCAAAAATATGACCAAACGGGGCACATCGCTCAGGGAAAATATATTTCAAGTTTCATCGGCACTTTTCCTGCTTCCGACCCAGATTATCTGGTTATGGTTATGGTGGATGAGCCAAGTGCAGGAGCGTATTACGGAAGCGTTGTTGCCGCTCCATATGGTAAAGAAATTTTTTCAGGATTGTTTAACTATTTAAACATCAAAAAACAAAACGAAAATGCAGTGATCGAAGAGGTTGAAATGCCTCAACTTGTTGGAAAAACGCTTTCTGAAGCGGCTGTGATTTTGGATAAAATTGGCATTAACTTTGAAACGGACGGCGAAGGAGGGATTGTTTTGAAGCAACTTCCTCCTTCTGGAACAACACTTGCCAAAGGAGACACGATAGTGTTAATCACTTGATAAAATTGACAAAGAATGGTAGAATAAAGGCATGGAAATTTGGTGGATTGTTTTAATCGTAGTTGCGATTGTGGCTTTGATAAGCATTGTTTTGGCGGTGGGTAATTTTGCTTCCGAAAAGTTTGTCGCCGAATACGAAAAGCTTTTTCAAATGCCAGCACAGGCGCACAAAACGGTTTTGGAGTTTATTACCGAACAAAACTATCAAAAGCATGACGGAAAACTTAAAATTGCAAGAACGCAAAAGCCTATTGGCGATGCATACAACCACAAGCACAAAGCTTTGGTTTTAACCGATAAAACTTTGTCGTCAAATTCTGCGGGAGCTTTTGCAATCGTGGCGCACGAGCTCGGCCATGCCGAACAAGATTTGACAAGCAAAAAATTTATGATGATGAAAGTTTTAAGGGCAACAGGTTGGGTTGTTGGCAAATTGTTCTTGCCAGCAGTGATTGCATGCATAGTGCTGCTGTTTTTTGAAAATTTGCTGACATACGCCATCGTGGCGGGAGGTGTTGCGGCTGCCATTTTCATTTTTGCGGCTGTAATCAAACTTATCACAATTTCAATAGAAAAGGATGCTTCTAAGCGAGCGATATCCATGTTAAACGAATTTTTGCCAGACAATGTGATGAAAAGTGTTAAAAAATTTCTAAAAAGCGCAAAACTAACTTATTGGAGCGATTTAGTCAGATTGTTGTTTGGGTGGAGTGGACTTGTGAGAAAGACGAAGATGTTTAAATAAAAACTCACGGGTGGCAACCTCGGGCGAATTGCAACTTAATGCTTGTTTTCGCTTACGGCGAAAAACTGCGCTCTGGCAGTTGAATTCGCCCTCTTGCGGCCAAACGAAAAGCGCACTCACGTTGGCGATTTTGCTGCAACTTAAAGCGGGCACGCCTTGTGGCCAATCATTATTTAAAAGGAGAGATGATGTATTATTGGGAATATATTTTGATGGGCGTTTTAATTATGCCAGCGTTAATTTTTGCTATATATGCGCAATACAAAGTTCAAACAGCGTTTAACAAGTATTCTTTTTTAAATGCAGCAAGCGGTTTGACGGGAACAGAGGTGGCAAAGCGAATGTTGCAAAAAAACGGGATAGACAGCGTGCAGATTGGGCGCACGAAGGGAAGTTTAACCGATCATTACAATCCAAAGACAAGGAAGATAAATCTTTCAGAGCCGGTTTACAATTCCTCTTCGGTTGCGGCAATAGGTGTGGCTGCTCATGAAACGGGACATGCGCTTCAAGACGAGCGTAACTATGCGCCAATGAAAATACGAATGGCGGTAATTAAGCTCAGCAACCTTACCTCGTCACTATTTTTGCCGCTGATATTGGTTGGGCTTGTGTTGTTTTTTGTTTTGGCAAGCCACTATATTGGTGTGATATTTATTTGGGTTGGCGTGGGAATCTTTTCGCTTGGCGCACTTGCAAACTTAGTCACGCTTCCTGTTGAAATAAATGCATCCAAAAGAGCCATCGCGCAACTTAAAGAGATGAACGTTTTAACCGAAAGCGAGCTTTCTGGGGCTAAGGAGGTGCTTTCAGCCGCAGCACTGACTTATGTTGCGGCCTTGCTTATCAGCCTGCTTTCGCTTGCAAGGGTTGTGCTTGTTGCGCTGTCCGTTACAAGAAGAGATTAAAAAATGAGAGAATTTTCTCTCATTTTTTTTAAATATTAACAAATTTTGAAATGTAAGCGGCAAGTTCGCTGGTTTTTATACGGATTTGTTGCATGCTGTCACGTTCTCGCACTGTCACCGTGTCATCTTCAAGGGTGTCAAAATCGATGGTCACACAAAATGGAGTGCCAATTTCATCCTGCCTGCGATAGCGCTTTCCAATCGAGCCAGCCTCGTCATAGTCGCACATAAAGTGCTGAGAAAGATTTTGATATATTTCACGTGCTTTGTCGCCCATGTTTTTTTGCAGCGGTAAAATTGCAACTTTGTAAGGCGATATTGCAGGATGAAAGTGCATCACAACCCTTGTTTCGCCATTTTCAAGCGTTTGCTCGTCGTAAGCGTTGCAAAGGTATGCCAGCATAAGCCTTTCCACGCCGAGTGATGGCTCGATAACATACGGAATGTATTTTTCATTTGTAATAGGATCGAGATAACTCATATCCTTGCCGCTGAATTTAGCATGCTGGCTTAAATCATAGTCGGTTCTGTCGGCGATGCCCCAAAGTTCGCCCCAGCCAAACGGAAACTTAAATTCAAAATCGGTGGTGGCTTTGGAGTAGAAGCACAATTCTTCTTTGTCATGATCACGCAGTTTAAGATTTTCCTCTTTTATGCCGATTTCAAGCAGCCAGTTTTTGCAAAAATCTTTCCAATATGCAAACCATTCAAGGTCGGTGCCAGGTTTGCAGAAAAATTCAAGTTCCATCTGCTCAAACTCACGAACACGGAAGATGAAATTCCCAGGAGTGATTTCGTTTCTAAAACTTTTTCCTATTTGTGCGATTCCAAAAGGCACGCGCTTCCTTGTGGAACGTTGCACATTTTTAAAGTTGACAAAAATGCCCTGTGCAGTTTCTGGGCGAAGATAGACGGTTGAAGAAGAATCTTCCGTCACGCCTTGAAAGGTTTTAAACATAAGGTTAAATTTTCGTATAGGTGTAAAATCGCTTTTGCCACAAATAGGGCAAGGGATTTTGTGCTCAGAAATGTATTTTTCAAAATCCTCATTGCTCCAAGCCGAGAGGTTCTCTTCACAACCGTGCTTTTTCATATAGGCTTCAATCAAGTCGTCCGCACGGTGGCGAGATTTGCAGGATTTGCAATCCATAAGCGGATCAGAAAACCCGCCCAAGTGTCCGCTTGCTTGCCATACGGTTGGATTCATAAGTATTGCGCAGTCCAATCCAACATTGTATGGGTTTTGCTGCACAAACTTTTTCCACCAAGCGGCTTTAATGTTGTTTTTCATCTGCACACCAAGCGGGCCATAGTCCCAAGAGTTTGCCAGTCCGCCATAAATTTCGCTCCCCGGAAAGATAAAGCCTCTTGATTTACATAAATTTACAATTTTGTCCATACTTGCTTTCATATTTTGCTCCTTTTAATTAAAAAACCCCATGCCAAAAATTGACATAGGGGCGATTTTATTGGTCGCTGTTCCACCCTAATTCGCAGAAACTGCCTTGTTGATTGTCTTTACGCCGACAAGCGTTTGCTCAGGGTTGCCAAGCCCTTCATTGCAACAATTATTTTATGCTTAAAAACAAAATTTGTCAATTATTTTTGCCTATTTTTGGCTTTCAACATATTCTTGATAGGTCACCGGCTTGTCGACAATATGGTTTTCGTCACGAATGTCGATGATACGGTTTGCAACCGTTTCAATAATTTCTTGGTCGTGCGAAGTGAAAAGCAGCGGACCTTTAAAATTTTTCATACCGTTGTTGAGAGATGTGATGCTTTCAAGGTCAAGGTGGTTGGTTGGCTCGTCCATGATGATAAGGTTTGCGCCTTGCAGCATCATCTTGGCAAACATACATCTCACACGTTCGCCACCAGAGAGAACATTTACAGGTTTTAAGTTTTCTTCGCCAGTGAAAAGCATCCTGCCAAGCCAACTTCTGATGAAGGTTTCGTTTTGATCTTTTGAAAACTGCCTCAGCCAGTCGACGATTGAGAGCGAGCAGCCTTCAAAATATTCACGGTTATCTTGCGGCAAATATGAAACAGAAATGGTTTTTCCAAAGTGAATCGTGCCGCTGTCGGGTTGTTCTTTTCCGACCAAAATATTAAATAATGTTGTGATAATTTGGCTATTTTTTGCAAAAAAAGCGATTTTTTGGTCTTTTTCTACGTTAAAAGTTAAATTATAAAACATTCCTTTTTTTGTAAGATTTTCAACTTTTAAAATTTCTTTTCCAATTTCTTGCTCAAACTTAAAGTCGATGTAAGGATAT
>CALWTN010000047.1 GCA_944384475.1 uncultured Clostridia bacterium | reverse complement strand
AAACGGCAAAGAGTTTAGCAAAAATAATAAATCTCATTCGCTTTGAATGAGATTTTATTTTTTCGCACTATCAACGAAATCTGCAATTTTTTGAAGTTTGGTGTCCATGTCTTCAATTATTTCACGTGCGGTTCTTTTTATTTTAGCAACATGCTTTCTTTTGCTTAGTTTTTCATATTTTTTACCATTTGGTTAATATAATTATAAGCAACCGTTTGGATTATTTGTTAGGCTTAGAAGATTAAAAAACAGGGCTTGCCCTGTTTTGTTTTTTTTAATCCCGTTTAAAAATTGGTTGTCTCCACGAACGTCTTGTAAAACCTATAATTCTCAAACAAGTCAAGCTTTGAAATCACTTCCCATGGCGCATGCATAGAAAGCACCGGCAGCCCTGCATCAATCACCTCCATGCCATATTCGGCGAGTATGCTTGAAATTGTTCCTCCGCCGCCTTGGTCGACTTTGCCCATTTCGGTGAACTGATAAACAATCTTGTTTTCGTCCAAAATTTTTCGCAGGCGAGCAATAAATTCTGGGTTGGCATCGTTAGAGTCGCTTTTGCCTTTGCTGCCAGTATATTTTGAAAATGCCACGCCGCCGTTTAAAAACGCTTCGGTGTTTTTGTAGTATTGCTGCTTCCCGTTAGGGTCAAAGCCCGACGTCACATCACATGATATAACCTGACTTTTGTTCATAGCACGCTTAAAATCAAGTTCTCTGTATTCGCCCATTAAATTCATCACTTCCGCAATCATGTTTTCAAAAAACTTGCTTTTCATACCAGTCGCACCCGGCGAGCCCGTTTCTTCTTTATCCACCAGCATTACGGCGGATGTTTTGGCAAGATTTTGCGAATCGATAAGCGCCCTGATGCAACAATATGCACAACTACGATCGTCATGCCCATAGCCGATAATCATGCTTTCATCAAGCCCAAAATCTCTCGCTTTGCCAGCAGGAACAACTTCTATTTCTGCCGAATAAAAATCCTTTTCTTGTATGCCCTTCTCTTGCAAAACCTCCAAAATCTTCGCCTTCGCTGAGCCGCCTTTAAGCTTGCTGCCAACAATGAGGTTTAAAACTTCGCCTTCGATCTCCTCCTGCTTTGAAAGCAGTTTGTTAAACCCCTTTTCCTTTTCAGTGAGATGCGGCAAAAGGTCAGTGACGCCGAAAACCGGATCGTCTTCTTTCTCGCCTATGCAAATATCAATCTTGCTGCCGTCCTTTTTGCAAACAAGCCCGTGCAGCGCAAGCGGCAGCGCCACCCAGTGATAGTGCTTTATGCCGCCATAGTAATGGGTGTCAAACATGCAAAAGCCGTCTTCTTCATACACAGGATTGCTTTTTAAATCCAGCCTAGGGCTGTCGATGTGTGCACAAAGTATGTTCATCCCTTTTTGCAAAACCTCTTTGCCGATCACAAATGCGACAAGCGCCTTGTTCATATTGACGGCGTAAACCTTGTCGCCTTGTTTTAGCGGCGTTTTGTTTGCAATTGCATCGCTAAGCTTTAAAAAGCCATTTTCTTCCAGCAATTTTGAAAAGTATTTTATACACTCCCTTTCAGTTTTCGATTGCGATAAAAAAGACTTGTATTCTTGCGAAAACAAGCCAATCTCTTTAATTTGCTGCTGCGTGCAGCCCGTCCATGCATTATCTTTCATGCATGTATTATTTACAAATTTTACTAATTTTATGCCTTAATTTCCACGCTGTAAGCGGTTGGAACGCCCTCAACCTTAACCTTTTCGCTAATTTCCACGCCTGCAATCACAAAAACTTCGTTTTCATCAGCAAGCACTGGCAACGTGTCACGTTTGCGCTGTGGAACTTTTTTGTCAATCAAAAACGATTTAAGTTTTTTGCTGCCTCCGCCAAACTTGGTGAAAACATCGCCCTCCTGCCTAAAACGCCACGAAGCAGATTTTGGCACTTTACGATAATCAAAATACAGCACTCCCTCTTTTTGAGGCATGTCTTTAACTCTTTTAACCACAAGTTTTCGCCCATCCGGCAAATCAAACTCGCCACAGCGAAGTTCGCACTTAAATTGTGGCACAACTTTTTGTCGACTTGCAAGAGTGAGATAGTCATAGTCCTTGATTGCAACCACATCAAACGGAAGGCTCATCCTCTTGCCATTCTCATGAGAAGAGGCAAGCTCTTTAATCATGTCGACATGCTTTTTTTCAAAATCTTTTTCCACGCCAATGTTTTTAAGCGCATTAATTATCATACGAGAGATGATCGGCGCAGGATAGATAAAATATGAAAGCGGAATTTTTGCTTCTTTTTCTTCATAGATGATTGCGTCATCAAAAATCTGTGAGTTGATGTAATCGTCATCCTCTTTAACCGCCTTGCCAAAATTTACAATAGCACCCACCGCACCTGGCCATTTTTTCTCAATCTGCGGCATGATAACATTGCGAAGGTAATTTCTTGCAAAGGTGTTGTCAGCGTTAGAGGAATCTTCAACGTAATCGAGGTTGTTGTAGTCAACATAGCTTAAAATTTCTTTTTTGCTTGTGGAGAGCAGCGGCCTGATAAACCTTTTATCTCTAATCGGCTCCATGCCCCTAGCACCGCTCACGCCCGAGCCTCTAAAAATATGCATTAAAATTGTTTCTGCTTGGTCGTTTAAGTGATGTGCGAGTGCAATCTTATCCACCACGTCACGCTTAAAGAGCGTGTTAAAAACGCCATATCGCCCCTCTCTTGCCGCAGTTTCCAAACTGATGTTTTTTTCCTTGGCAAGGCGTGGAGCGTCAATTCTAAACTTGTATGCCCTAACGCCCATTTCACGGCATCTGTCGACAACAAAATCGGCTTCGGCTCGTGATTCTTCTCTAATCCCATGATCGACGCAGATTGCGATAACCTCGATATCAAACTCCTCGCTGATTGAATGCAAAAAATGCACAAGCGCCATGGAGTCGCTTCCACCGCTCACTCCCACGCCGATTCTTTCACCAGGCTTAATCAAATTATTTTGAAGAATAAAATTTTTGACATTTTGCATAATTAACCTCGCAAGAGTTAATTATACACAAAAAAAGCTTAAAATCAATATATTTTTTAATTTTATTATCAAAAACAAATAAATTGTTTTTAATTATTATTAAACGCTTTAATTACAAGCACTGTCATATCGTCCATCGCCCTGCCGTTGCAGTTTGCAAGCGCCTGCTCTAAAAGTTTGTCAGCGATGGTTTGTGGGTTGGGCGAATAGACGCTTTTTACAAAATCTTGCAGCGTCTCATCTGTGGCAAAGGCATCTGCCACGCCGTCCGAAAACATAACCACAACATCGCCATCGCCTACAACCAGTTTTTTGGTTACTGGGTTGAACTTGTCCACAACTCCAAGCGGCAGCGCACCGCTTTGAACAAGCCTGCACCCCTCTTCATTGACAACAAACCCGCAAGGCGCACCCATCTTAATAAAATCGCCAAGCCCGCTTTTTAAATCAAGCACGCAAACGTCCAGCGCCGAAAATTTATCCTCCTTTTGCAACGACAAAAGTTTGTTGACTGACGAAAGCACCAGTTCGCTGTCAAAGCCCGCCTTGTAAAAATTTTCAATCAAACTGATTGCGGTTTGGCTGACCTGCTCCGCCTCGCTTCCACTGCCCATGCCATCGCAAATTGCAAACATGAACCTGTCTCCATCCAGACGCATGATCGAATGACTGTCGCCGCTTTTTTCACTGCCCGCTTTTGGCGTGCTTGAAATTGCAAACACGCAATCAAGTTTGGGCGCAGTTTTAAGCGAAAGCGCAGTGTAGCCGGGTTTTGTTGCTGCATATTTATCCACCACCGCCATATCACACTTGCAAATTTTGCTAACTATTGCGGCAATCTTTAATTTGTCGGCATCCAAATTTCGCACTATCAAATTTACTTCAAAGGTGTGCGCATCCTTTTCAAAAACAATCGCATCGGTGCAAACAATGTCGTTAAACAGCAACTCTTCAACAAGTTTATCTTCTCTCTTGCCGTCAAAAGCGATTTCGTGGTCAACCTCTTGCGAAAGGTTTTTCATAACCGAAGATATGCCTTTAAGTTGATCGGCAATAAGCAGTTTGGAAGTGTCGATGTTTGAAAGCATGCCGCTGTAAGATTTATACTGCCTTGCAAGAGCCGCCGCCGATGAGATTATCCCGTTCACTCTGCCACAATTTGCAGAAAGATATGACGGAATATCAAGCAGCGTCACCTTGCCCTTTTCAAAAGCGATAGAGGTCAGTTCATCCATAACGCGCAGGGTGTCCTGCTGTCTGGCTCGATGGCAGCGCACTCTGTCTGGGCAACTTTCGCAGTTTCTGGCGATAATCTCGTCACGCAGCAGTTTTTTCACTTCCTCTTCGCTTAAATTTTTTCGAACAAGCCCACGAAAAACCCTGTCCATTTCGCCAAACACATCGCTCAGCGACAGCAGCCGCCTGTGCAGCAATTCTCGATTTTGGTTGACAACATTTTTGATTGCCGCCCTGTCGCCACGCAAATCAAATATGCTTTTAACCATAGCGTAAACCTTGTCGGGGATCGCCACAAACACCAAAGCGCTGATCGCAACCGGCAAAATACCCAGCCAATCAAAGGAATAGTAAAGATTGAAATAAAAGCCAATCACAAGTTCCGCCAAAATTATTGCCAGCGCGGTGAAATATTTTCGATAGGTTTTGAACGGCGAAATTGCCAGCGCCCAAATCACAAACGGCGCAAAGAAGACGGGATTGTTTGCAGAAAGCAGTGTTCCCAGCCCCAAAATAGAAGCGATGAACACCGAATAGTAATTTTTAGAGCAATATGTGATTGCAAGCAGCACAAAACTTACAAAAAGTTTCAAAAACGAAAAGCCATACAAATCCAAATTTACAAACCCCGCAGAAAGCCCGATCAAAATTAATCCGCCCGCCACATACTCAATGGCGGAGAGCCTGTAAGCAAAGCCACGCATAAAAAGCGCTTCAAAAAGCTTGACAAATCCCAGCAAAAATATCACACCAACCACAGCCGACACAACCGCAAAAATAACGGCATTTGTTCCGGTTGCTGCTGCAAAACCGATATAGCCCGCTTGGCTTAAAAATGCGTAGATTGCCAGTTGCCACACTTGAATGTTCTTTTTAAAAATCGTGTGCAAAACAAACGGCGCAACAATCATCACCGCACAGACTATCGCACCGATTATTCCCGCAAGCGAATGATTTACAACTACCGCCGAAACAAGATAGGCGGGCACAACCAACCAAATTTTTTGATTTGCCCACACAAGCGCAAACAGCATGGCAAACGAAAATGGGAAGATCAGCCCGTTTATGCCAGCGTTTTCTAAAATAAAGAAG
>CALWTN010000046.1 GCA_944384475.1 uncultured Clostridia bacterium | reverse complement strand
CCAGATTTTGCACATAATCCTTTCTCAATGCCACAAGGCGAGTTGAAAGCGCTTGAAAGTCAAAATCCGTTTGATATTGTCGCTTATCAATACGACCTTGTTTGCAATGGTTACGAAATGCTTTCGGGAGCGATAAGAAATCACGATCCAGAGATCATGGTTAAGGCGTTTGAAATTGCAGGCTATCCAAAAGAGGTGGTTGAAAGCAAATTTCCAGCACTTTACAACGCTTTCCAATATGGCGCTCCACCTCACGCAGGCGCAGCGTTTGGCTTTGACAGAATGCTTATGCCAATTATGAACCAAGAAAGCATGCGTGAAGTCATCGCTTTCCCACTCAACAAAAATGGACGAGATTTGCTGATGGGTTCGCCGTCAAGGCCGTTTGATCAGCAGCTTAAAGATGTTCACATCAAATTAGATTTAGAGGACGAGAAATGAAAAGAGTAGAATTAAAAGATTTGCAAAAAGATTTTCAAAAATATGATGGCAAAAGCATAAGAGTTTGCGGCTGGGCAAGAACTGTTCGTGACAGCAAAAATATTGGCTTCATCGAACTCAATGACGGCGCTTTCAAAAGCGTGCAAATTGTTTTGGAGCGCTCTAAACTTGCAAACTATGACGCTCTTGTAAAGCAAAATGTGGGGGCATCCTTTGAAATAGAGGGTAAGGTTATTGTAACTCCGCAAGCAAAACAGCCGTTTGAAATCAACGCCGACAAGGCGGAGGTGCTTGGCGAAAGCGCAACCGACTATCCTCTTCAAAAGAAAGGGCATACCATTGAATTTTTGCGCAGCATTCCGTTTATTCGTGCGAGAGGCAACCTTTTTAACGCCGTTTTCAGAGTGCGCTCTGTGGCAGCGTTTGCCATTCACAAGTTTTTTAATGAAAGAAATTTTGTTTACATTCACACACCAATCATCACTGGCAGTGATTGTGAGGGCGCAGGCGAAATGTTTCAGGTGACAACTCTTAACATGCAAAAACCACCTATTAAAGACGGCAAAATTGATTATTCAAAAGACTTTTTCGGCAAGAAGGCATCACTGACCGTTTCGGGGCAACTTAACGAGGAGTGCTTAACTCACGCTTTCGGCAAAACTTACACGTTTGGGCCAACATTTAGGGCAGAAAAATCAAACACCACACGCCACGCAGCAGAGTTTTGGATGATGGAGCCAGAGATGTGCTTTTGCGAACTTGACGAACTTATGGACAACGAAGAAGAAATGGTTAAATATGTTATCTCTTACGTCCTTGAAAATTGCAAAGACGAAATGGAGTTTTTAAACAGGTTTGTAGACAACGGCTTGCTTGAAAGGCTTAAAAACATTGTTGAAAGCAAATTTGTAAGGCTTGATTACACCTCCGCAATAGACATTCTTTTAAAGGCCGACAAAAAATTTGTTTTCCCAGTCAAGTGGGGGGTGGATTTACAGTCGGAGCATGAGAGATACCTCACCGAAGAGGTTTACAAAAAGCCGGTGTTTTTAACCAACTATCCAAAGGAGATAAAGGCGTTCTATATGCGTCTTAATGATGACGGCAAAACGGTTGCAGCGGTCGACTTGCTTGTACCAGCAATAGGCGAACTCATCGGCGGCAGCCAAAGAGAAGAAAGGCTTGACGTTTTGAAAGCACGCATGGCAGAACTTGGGCTTAAAGAAGAGGATTACAAATGGTATTTAGACACTCGCCGCTATGGCACAAACAAACATTCTGGCTATGGACTTGGCTTTGAAAGAATGGTCATGTATCTAACAGGCATTTCAAACATCCGTGACGTTGAAATTTTCCCAAGAACGGTTGGCTCGTTGGAAGGATAACAAAAAAAAATAGGCACCAGCCTATTTTTTTATCTTTCACGAGAGAGTTCATTTTTATTTTCAGCGTCTTTGTTTTCCTCGTCACCACCTACAGGTATAAGTGTCTCTTCTGCGCTAGAAATGTCATCGGCAGTGGCTTCGGCAACAGGTTTTTCTTTTTTTTCTTTTTTCGGTGTCTCAGCAACAGGGTTTTTATCTTCTGCCACTGGATTAGTAACAGGTTTTTTATCTTCTGCCGCTTCAGGGTTGTTTTCTGACATTGGGTTTGGAGCGGGCTCTACTTCATTTCTAATCACTCTTACTCCCGCTATTATTTCTGGTGAAGAGGTTTCTTTTTCAGCGCCTTTTTTTGATGTGCTTGCAGCCGATGCCGCTCCTGCTGACGAAGTGCCGCCGTTAAGGTTGTTCATAAACTCTTCTAAACGAGCGTAGGACTCATCAAAGGCTTTGATTTCTTCTGGTGTTAATAAAAAGCCTTCTTTTTCAGACAGTTTTAAGCTCACACACTCATCTAAGTAGCTTTTTGCATCGGTGAGCTTATCAAAATAAGCGCCGAAAAGTTTTCTTGTATATCTTTTTGTTTTTTTGTCGATTTTGCCTTTGTCCCAGCCTTTTCTTGCATATCTTTTTATTTTTTTGTCGATTTTGCTTTTGCTCCAGCCTTTTCTTGCATATCTTTTTGTTTTTTTGTCGATTTTGCTTTTGCCCCAGCCTTTTTTTGCATATTTTTGCTGTTTTGCCAAAACCAAACGGTTGATGATTTCTTCATACTTTTCTCTTACAGATTCAACATATAAAAGTTCCAAAGGAGTTCTTTTAAAAATTGGCATAAACTTAAAAGCGAGAGAGGAGTGTTTGTTTAGGCAGTTTTCTGTAACATGCGCTAACAGTTTATTAAACGTTACGCAAAGCCTATCCAGCTCAAAGCGTTTGCCAAAAAACAAGTCCGGTTTGTCTTTTTTTGAAAATTTGTATTTATATTTAGGCGTGCGTTTTAACAAAGGCCACTCAAGGTTTGATTTTGTTTGATCGGCGTTGCGCTCTTGCGAAAGTCTCCATTTGTCGTTTTTTAATGTTAGGGTAACCCAGCGTTGAGGTGCAAGCCTAAATAAATATCGAGTTTTAGCTTCCCCTGTTTCTGAGACGTTTTTTTCCAAAACAGGAGCCCACTTGTTGGTTTTTATAACAACCGTCATAAAAGGCCTGCCAAAGCGAACGACAACCTTTGCTTTCCAAGACCCATCATCCTTACTGGCACTTTTTCCAAGTTTAACTTTGTGAGAAATTTTATATTTCATTCTTCCTCCGATGCAAAAATTATAACACCGCAAAGAGTCAAAGTCAATACCGAAAAATAAAAAAGGACTAGTCTAAAAGAGTAGTTTTTTTGATAATACAGCGACAGTAAAGAAAAAAGTGTTGTCAAAAGTGTTGTAAAAGTTAAAATTGAAGTGAAAAATTTTTAAGTTTAAATCGCTACACCTCTTTATTAGTATGGAAAAGTTTGGCGCCCCCTGTAGGATTCGAACCTACGACCTATCGGTTAACAGCCGAGTGCTCCACCGCTGAGCTAAGGAGGCAAATATTGAGTTTTTGCCTTAATAAAAACGGTGAATTTCATCAAAGCATTAACATCTTATCACTTAAATATGCGTTTGTCAATTATTTTTATCTCTTTTTTCAAGAAAAATCAATCTGTTTTAGGCACAAAAATTTCCACCGCTTCTTTTAAAACTTCAAAGTCAAAGCTGCCCAGCCCAACTTTTTCGCCGTCAAGATTTATTGTTGTTGAAGAGTTGGTTTCAAGCTTAAAAGAGTTTGTTCTTAATTTAATTATTCCCTTTTTTTGTTTAAGAGGAACGCCGTTGACAAACAATCCCGCAACCTTAGCCATTCCGCCCAAAGAAACGGTGTCACGCTTTGACCTTACAAGCAAAACGTCAATAAGTCCGTCATTTAAAGACGCACGCTTGTTTAATTTAAAGCCAGCAACATATCTTGAGTTTACCACAAGCAGCAGCGCAAACTTGCCTTGATAGAGCGTGCCGTCCGGCAAGGTAAGCTTTAACTCAATGGATGGAGAGGTGAAAATCTTTTTGACGCCATGAAAAAAGTAAGCGATCCTGCCAAAATGCTTTTTAGTGCTGCGTCCAGTTGCATAACTAGACTCTGTAAACACGCCAGCGCAGCAAACATAGATGCCAAATCTGTCGTTCATTCTAAAAATGTCGTGTTTAAAAACATTTTGCTGTAAAATGTTGTCGACAGCGCCTTTGATGCTTCGAGGAATGTCCAAGCTGTGGGCAACGTCATTAACCGTGCCTGTTGGGATGTATCCAATTTTTGGTTTTTTCTTTTTTGAGCCGAGGGCGTTTATAACTTCGTTTAACGTGCCGTCTCCGCCAGCCACGACTAAGGTGTCATACTCGTCAGGCATGTCACGAACGATTTCAAAAATATGCCCAGCGTATTCAGATTTAATTACATCAACCTGTTGATAGATGCTGCTGAGTTTTTCCTTAATATATTTTTCGTGTTTTAAAATTTTACCCTTTCCGCTTTCAGGGTTGTAAACAAACAGACATTTCATGCTGATATTTTACTTTATTTGTTTGCTTTTAGTCAAACATTTTGCAATAAAAAAAACGCTCATACGAGCGGATGTTTAAAGCGTTCAATTTTGCGAATAGCCGTTTTGGCTAGTCGCAATCTTTTGTGCTTTGCATTCAAGTTAGGGAGGGAGAAAAACCGAATGCGAGGTTAATATATCATGTATAAAAAATATTGTCAACTAAATTTGCATAATTTTTTAAAATTTTATTTTGCTGTGAGGACGGCTGGTTTTGGTCAAGAATATCTTCAATTTGTTGATTGTCTTGCGAAAGCTGTTTGTTTTTGTCTTTAATCAATGCAGCCGCAATACACATTGCGATAATCGTCAAAACCACCACCGCAACCGCTATCCAAACAAAAATTTTAAGTTTTCTTTTGTTCTTTTGCTCTTCCATGAAATTTATTATACCATTTTTTAAACAAAACGCCAAAAACTTTTGATATGACAAAGCATTGCAAGCACACGCCCGCCACAAAGGCAAACAGGACAAAAAGTCGCACCTGCCCGTAATTTACTGTCAGATTGACAAAATAAAATACTGCAGCAGAGGCAATCACAGAAAGAAAATTGCCAACATGAAGCGCAAAGGCGTTTTGTTTAAGGATTGAATAAACAACTTTTGCAATGCAGAACAAAAAGCCGCAAGCAAACCCCGCAGCAAACAAACAAAAGAAGACTAATGGTTGCGAGAGAGAGGGATACAGCATTATTTAAAAATCCTTTTTAACAAAGGCTGTTTTTGTGTTTTGCTTGAAAACTTGATGTTGACAATCTTGCCAGTAAAGCAAACCTCCTTGTTTTCTAAATCTAGTTTTTTAACTTCAAGATCGCTGCCTGAGATTACAATGGTGGTGTCTCCGCATTCTACAACTGATTGGTTTTGCGTGGAGGAACAAACTTTTGTTGCGCCTTTTATGCTCACCGAATTTTGATTTTCAATGTTGATTATTTCTGACATATAAGCCTCCTAAAAAAATATATTTTTTTGTTTGAAAAAATATGCAAGAAAAATAAAATTGTGATAAAATATAAAAAGGAGAAAAAAATATGGAAAAATTGCAGTTAAAAATACAAAAAAATCAAAAAATACGTGATTTTTTATTAAATTATGGTTTTTCATCTTCTCAGGTAAACAAAATTTTAAAAAACAAGGACGTTAAACTGGATGGCAAAAGATTGGAAGAAGACGCTGAGGTTTGTTCGGGGCAAACAGTTGTTGTTTTTGCGCAGTCGCTGCCACAGAAAAAATTTGATGTTTTGTTTGAAGATGAAAACGTTGTGGTTGTAAACAAATCGATTGGCATTGAAGTTGAGGGGAAAGAGGGGCTGGAAGGCAAGCTAAACGCCATCGCAGTGCATCGTTTGGATAGAAACACCACAGGAGTTGTGATTTTGGCTAAAAATAATGAGGCTGAGAACGCTTTAAAAGAGGCGTTTAAACAAAAAGAGGTGCAAAAGAAGTATGTTTGTGAGGTTTTTGGCTCGCCGAAGTTTGACGGAAAGGCACAAAACGCCTATCTTGTTAAAGATGCAAAAAGAAGTGAAGTGAAAATTTATCAAAACTTTGTGCAAGGGGCTGTTAAAATTTCTGCCGCCTTTAAAACGGTTAAGCAGGGCGGGCAGACAAGCTTGGTGGAGGTCGATTTATTGACTGGCAGAACGCACCAAATAAGGGCACAACTTGCGTTTCTTGGCTATCCAATCATAGGCGATGGAAAATATGGAAAAAATGAAATTAATAAAAAATTTAAGCAAAAATATCAAAAATTGCACTGTTTTTATTTAAAAATTAAAAAAATTAGCCCAAAATTTGAATATTTAACAAAACAAACATTTATTTGCAAGCCGCAATGGGCAGAAAAATATGTTTAAAATATTTAAAAAAATATTAATATATATATTAAAAGTGTTTGATAAAAAACCTAAAAAAGTGTTAAAATAAAATTGTGAAAATTCAAATGACAAAAACAAAAACTGCAATATTATCAATTATCACTTTGTTTGTGATAGTGTTTTTATTTTGTTTAGCGGGTTGTCAAAAGCGATTTGATTTTGACGCATCTTTTTCGCAGTCAGAAATTTCGATTTCTCTTGGCGAAGGGCTTGACGCATCGTCTTACATATCCTCATCTCAGCCGCTCAATTTTACAAGTTCAGATCAGCAAGTTTTGACGCCAGCAGAAGAGGGAGGCTTTGTTGCAAACAAAAGTGGGATTGCCATCGTTTCTGCATGGAGCGAAGATATCCTCATCGACACAATTCAGGTTTATGTGAAATACAAGTTTTTGACGCCTTCAAATTTGAGTGTTTCAAATGACGGAGTTTTGACGTGGGACAAAAGCGACATAATTTTAAACGGGACTTTGCAGCAAGCGCAGTATCAGCTTCAAATTAGTTATGGTGATGAAGAAACTCTTCAAACCAGCGCTACAAACTCCTTTACTTTTTCTCAGCAAGGTTTTTACACCGTCAGCGTTCAAGCGATTGCAAATGGCGAGGTGGACGCATCGGCG
>CALWTN010000045.1 GCA_944384475.1 uncultured Clostridia bacterium | reverse complement strand
TAAACAACTGTTGAACGTTGACGCCATAATGATTTACCAAAAGTTTTAAAGCAACCGAGCCAGAAGACGACAAAATTGCAAGCAAAAGATGCTCCGTCCCTAAAAACGAATTGTTGTATTGTTGAGCGATTTGCTGAGCAATCCTAAACAAGTCTTTAACCCTTGGTGAAAGTTCCACCGAGCCAAAAACCTGCTCTTCAAACGAATTTTCTTCAAAAAGTTCAAACAAATCTTCTTCTGTCACGCCGTATTCAGCAAGCGCCTTTGAAGCAAGACAATCTTTCACCGAAGTTATGCCATACAAAATGTGTTCAGTTCCAACAACATCGCTGCCAAATCTTAGCGCAATGCGACTTGCGTTTTTTATAACTTTTTCGATTGTATCTGAAAAATAATTTGCACCTATGTTCATTTATTCCCCCCAATTTTTACGAGATTTTTTACTCTCTTTGCTATATACTCGGCTCTTGTTCGATTTTCCTTTTCGTTTTGCGAAAAAACTCGAATTTCGCTGATTGACGACGAGCCACCGTGATAATAAAGCTTCATAAACATATCGGTGTCGTTTATTTGCAAAAGCCCAAGTTCATGACCAAGTCTAATCAAACCTAAAAGCGAAAACATCTCTTTTTCTTCAAGCAAATAGGCGTTTAAAATCGTCCCATACGCACGCATGATCTTGTCGCAAATTTCATCATGATTTTTCTCAAAAATTTGCTTTCTTAAACGCATTTCTTCGTCATAGATATTATAGAAAAAGTCGTTGACTCTGTCTATTATCTCCTCTTCGCTAAGCCAAAGCAAGCCTTGGTTGGAAATTTGATACAAGAATCCCATTCCTTCGCTGCCTTCGCCATACACGCCTCTAAACGTCAAACCAAATTGCCTAGCCTGAGTGATTATCTCTCCAATTCGTCCGCTCATTTCAAGCGCAGGTATAAAAACCATCACTGATGCTCTCATTCCAGTCCCCAAATTAGAAGGAGAAGAGGTTAAATAGCCAAATTCTTCGTCAAAAGCAATATTAAAACTGTTTTGTATTCGCTCATCGAGCGGAAGCAATTTTTTGTATGCTTCAAAAAGACTAAAGCCTGGCAAAACGCTTTGCAAGCGCAAATGGTCTTCCTCCATAATCATAACATTTATGCTTTCGTCTTCATTGATTGAAACAAGCGAAATGTCTTTATTCTCAATCAGTTCTTTGCTTATCACATGCCTTTCCAAAAGTGCTGTGCATCTTGGCAGCGACAAATCTTTAAGTTCAAGTGTGGTAAAATCTCCATACGCAGTCAGCAGCGCACGCATAGAGGAAGTGATGTAATAAATTTTATTCGAATCGTTGAGTTTTGGCATAAATTCAATGCCTGCGATATTCCTTGCCAGCCTAATTCGTGAGGAAATGGCAACACTGTTAAAGTTCTTCATTTCCCCTCCTGTTCGGCTTTCTGCCTGAAAAAGACTTGCCAGCAAAAAGCTCTCTGACTAAACTTTGCAGCCCGTCAATTTGATGATAACAATGCTCACAACCCACAAAACCGCTTTGTTTAATAGTCTTTAAATCGCTGCCACAAAATGGACAAGTCTTGTTTTCCAAATAATCACTCCTTTTCAATGCCTTTCATCGTAAGAGAAATGCGTTTTTTGTTCAAGTCTACACTTAAAATTTTAACCTCAACCTGTTGACCAACTTTCAACACCTCAGACGGATGCTTGATATATGCATCGCAAATTTGCGATATGTGAACAAGTCCATCTTGATGCACGCCGATGTCAACAAAAGCACCAAAATCTACAACATTTCTGACCGTTCCAGTAAAAATCATACCCTCTTTAAGATCTTCCATTGTGATAACATCGCTTCTAAGCACTGGTTTTGGCATGCTTTCACGAATATCTCTGCCGGGTTTGGAAAGTTCAGCAATGATGTCGTGCAGCGTTGGCACGCCAACGTTAAGCTCAGCGGCAACCTTTTCTTCGCCTTTAAGTTTAACAAGATTTTCAAGGTTGGTTTCGCCATTTTTTATGTCATCAACTGTAAGCGAGAACATTTTCAAAAGCCCGTCTGCAACTTGATAACTTTCAGGATGAACGCCAGTGTTGTCATAAATATTGTCGCCATCTGTAATTCGCAAAAAACCCGCACATTGTTCAAATGCTTTTGGCCCAAGTTTTGGCACTGATAAAAGTTGCTGCCTGTTTTTAAACCCTTTAATTTTCGCCCTGTATGCAGTGATATTTTTTGCGATTGACATATTCAAGCCTGAAACATACGACAAAAGCGATGGCGAAGCGGTGTTTAAATCCACGCCTACGCTGTTGACGCAATCTTCCACCACACCTGTTAAAACTTCGGTGAGCCTGTTTTGCGGCATGTCGTGTTGATACTGCCCAACGCCTATGCTTTTTACATCAATTTTAATAAGTTCCGCAAGCGGATCTTGCAATCTTCTTGCAATAGAAACAGCACTCCTAAGCGAAACGTCATAATCAGGAAACTCTTCTGCACCAAGTTTAGACGCTGAATAAACTGATGCGCCCGCTTCGCTTACAACTGCGTAAGAAACTGGACGAGAAACATGCTTGATAAGTTCGGCAACAAAAATTTCTGCCTCTTTGGAAGCCGTGCCGTTGCCTATTGAAATTATATCAACGTTATATTTTTCAATCAGCGCTTTAAGTTTTTGAATGCTCTCTTCTGTTTTTGATTGAGGCGGTGTTGGATAAATTACAGTTGTATCAAGCACATCGCCTTTTTTGTCGATCACTGCAATTTTACAGCCCGTCCTGTATGCTGGATCAAGACCCAAAATAATATTGTTTTTAAGCGGCGCTTCCATCAAAAGCGGCTTTAAGTTGACTTCAAACATTTTAATAGCCTGCTCGCAAGCGTTGTCTGTAAGCGTAGAGCGAAGTTCTCTTTCAAGCGCTGGGAAAAGCAGCCTGTCCAAACTGTCGACAATAACCTCTTCGATGATTTGATCGGTGCATGCATTTTCTTTTTTGTAAACAAGCCTAATCTCTTTAAGCAACAACTCTTGGTTGATCTCCACGTTTACTTTCAAGCACTTTTCTTTTTCGCCTCTGTTGATCGCCAAAATTCTGTGGCTTGGCAATTTTTTAACCTCTTGCTTAAAGTTGTCATATCCCTCATAAGTAAGTTTATTTTCGCCGTCAAGAAGCGAGCAAGCAAGGCTTGCCTTCTCCCATAAAACCTCTCTCAGCGTTTTTCTAAGGTCTGCATCATCACTTATGCGTTCGGCAATGATATCCTTTGCGCCCTGCAACGCTGCATCAACATCTGGCACATTTTCGTTGATAAACTTTGCGGCTTCTGCCTCCACATCAATAGGTTTTTGCGCTTCGATTGCATCAGCAAGCGGTTGCAAGCCGTTTGCGATTGCAACTGACGCTCTTGTTTTACGTTTTGGCTTGTCAGGCCTGTAAATATCCTCCACTTCTGTTAGAGTTCTAGCCTCTGCCAGCGCCTGTTCAAGTTCGCTTGTCCATTTCCCTTGCTCGGTGATAGTGCGCTTAACCTTTTCTTTTTCTTCGTTTAAATTTCTTAAATATTTAAGCCTATCCGAAAACGCCCTCAGCACTTGGTCGTCACACGAGCCGTGCATCTCTTTTCTGTATCTTGCGATAAACGGAATTGTTGCGCCTTCGTCTAAAAGCGAAATGATGTTTTCTACATAAATTGGTTTAAGGGCAAATTCACTTGCCAAAGTTTCATTGATTGTCATAATTTTCTCCTGTTGCTAAATTAATAATTTGATTTTTGCTTATCGCCTGAGGATTTTCAAGCAAAGCCAGCTGAGTTAAATACAAAAAGTCAATCTCTTTTTCAAAATCTATTGTCTCTTCGCTGCTGCTGCCAAGCATAACTTTTAAGCCGTATTTTTGCATCAACGGAATGTTTGCAAAAGTTGCACCGCTCTTTGCCAACCAAATTGGACATATTACAATTTTTGCGCCATAACTGCCCAAAATTTGTAAGTCGTCCTTATCTGCATAAACTCCGCCGATAATTGTGCAATCTCTATCCAAAAAGCCCATATCTTCGATAAATTTGGCTGGCGAGCAATCATATTTTGCAGAAATTTGCCCAGTGCGATAAAGATTTTCAAAAAGTGGAATGACAACTGGCAAATTTAAAAATGAGATTTTTTCTAAATCGCTCTCTTCCAGCTGCAAAATGTCAACATAAACGGCGATATCAAAATTTTGATTTAAAATTTGTTTTAATTTTTGTTGATTTAACGCAGCCGCCGCATCTATCACCACCCTGCCACAAAGATTAGCCTTGCGCATTTGCGAAATTGTTTGCAATGGATTATGTGAAAATAATTGTAAATATCTAACCCCAGCATCTATATTTTTTTCAACTGCATGCGATTGAATATCACAAAATCCGTTTACATATTTTTGTTGCATATAAAAATCCTTTAAAGTGTTATAATATATATGAGAATTATATCATTTTTAAAAGGTCGTGGCAAATGAATGAGAGAACAATTTTGCATTCAGATATAAACAATTTTTTTGCCTCGGTGGAGTGCGTGAACAAACCAGATCTAAAAACTAAGCCCGTGGCTGTAACAGGCAATCCTCAAAAGCGCACTGGAATTATCTTGGCAAAAAACGATATAGCAAAAGCTTTTGGCGTCAAAACAGGACAAACAATTTATGAAGCGCAAAAGCTTTGTCCAAATTTAGTGTGCCTGCCGCCTCATTATTCACTATATGAACAAATCAGCAAAAAACTGCATCAGCTTTATTTGCAATACACCGACCTTGTCGAGCCGCTCGGACTGGACGAATGCTGGTTGGACGTGACGAGTTCGCAAAAAATTTTGCACAAAAGCGGAGAAGAAATTGCCTACGAAATCAAAGAGCGTGTAAAAAAAGAGTTTGGCATCACTGCCTCAGTCGGCGTGAGTTTTTCTAAAATTTTTGCAAAACTTGGCTCTGATTTAAAAAAACCAGATGCTGTCACCGTCATCCCCAAAAATAAATTTAAACAAATCGTTTATCCTTTGCCAATAAATTCAATAGTAGGCATTGGAAGAAGGCTGGAAAAAAAGCTAAGCCTCATCAACATCTCCACCATTGGCGAATTTTGCAAGTTGTCTCGCAGTTATGTAAAATCAATGATGGGCATAACAGGCGTAAAACTGCTTGACAATTTGCTTGGCAGCGAAGAAGATGCGGTTGCTTGCTATTACACTTTAACCCCGCCTAAAAGCATTGGAAATGGAACAACCACTATAAAAGATATAACTAAACGTGAAGAGATAGAAAAAGTGCTGTCTTTTTTAGCCGAAAAAGTGAGCAAGCGTTTGATAAGCGGAAAATTTCAGGCACGAACAATAACCGTTAGCCTAAAATCAAACCAACTTAAAAAGTTTGCAAAATCTTCAACCTTTGCCCCAACCTTTGCAAGCAAAACTTTGCTTGAACACGCAATGCAAATAGTTGACAGCTTTTTTGATTTTAACACACCTATTCGTGCAATCAGGTTGCGTGCTTCAAACTTAGAAAGCATCGCCACGCACAAACAACTTTCGTTTTTTGATAACAAAGCTGAAAAAAGTGCGATAGGAATAAAAAACATCACCTCCAAATATGGAAGTGATGCCATCTATCTTGCCAGCGAAACAGAAAGTTTTATCAATCGCAAAAACCACACAGAAGAATGATTAATAATAATATCTTTTATAATCATCAGATTTAGTTTTAGCAGCTCCGCCGCCACCGCCACGTCTTCTTAAAACAAACCAAACTATGATTGCAACCACGGCAAGCAGCGTAACACCGCCAACCACGCCAATGATAATCCAAATTGTGTTGTCACTGCCATTATCAACCTTTTCACCCACACTCACCGTAATGTTAAAAGCAGATGAAGAGGTGTAATCAAACGCAGAGCTTGAAAAACTAAATTCATAGATCGTCAAATCGCTGTTTTCAGGATCTTGATAAGAGTTGGTTAAAATTGTTGAAGCTTGATTTGCAAAATAGCCGCTTATAGCAGTTGTCATTTTTTCTTCGTCAATTTGTGAATTTTTATCAACATAAATTTTAATGCTTACCGTTTGATTTTTATCCACCTTAGCAACGTCAGTAGATGCGGTAAGAACTTGTTCGTTTACAGAAATTTTTTGAATTAATTGATTGTCAAAAGTAAAACTTATTTCACAAGGATCACTAACAAAATTTGCATAAAGCAAAAATGACTTTACAAAATTTCCTGTTGCAAATTGTATTGCAAGTGGATTTGCTCTGCTTTGTTCTGCATCACTCCAAGACGCCTTCTTCCAAGTTTGATCATCAAAATTAATTTCGTCTGCACCCAATTCTTCTTCGGCTTTTGAATCTGTCAAATAGTAAAGCGACCAATCTTGGAAAGCATAAGTCAAATCGCTTACTGCCTCGATATTAATTTGGCTGCTTGCCTTTGAAAGAGTGCGAGAAAGCGATGTGTTAAGATTTGACGTCCCGCTGTATCTAACTTTTCCATTCTCGCCAGCAACAACATAAACTTGATAGTCGATTGCTTGCAATGCAAACGAATAAACGCCTTCTGTTTGGCTTGTAGATTTAACGCTTAACACAAAATTGGTTGCACCCTCACTTTGATCAATCTTCAACTTGATTTCTCCATTAGGCGAAACCATCTTTCCCTCTGAATCGAGAGTAAACTGACTGTAATTCAAAGATGCATTGTTAAGTAAAATATCAGAAATTTGATAATAATTTCTTTCAATTTGGTCGTTAAAAGTAAAGTTTAATATCGCCCAGTCGCCGTATGGAACATCCTCCGCCGTTCCTGAGCCGTTTATAACCAACAAGCCGTCCCTATCTAAAGAACCCGCCGCCAAAGAGATGTCAAATTTTTGGAAAAGTTGCAATCTAAGTTCGGTGACATTTTCGTTGGCCACCATCACATACATATCTTCAAAATCCCAGAATGCAGTATCTTCATTCCAAGAAAAGACGTAGGTTGCTCCGCTTAAATTAAACGAATAAGTTGCAGAAGAGTAAAATTCCTGTGCATATAAAACTGCTCTGGTCACACGCATAACGTTGTCGTTGTTTGCGATGTTTACAAAAGAATAACCGCCTTGATCACCGAAAATTTGCGTTGTGCCGTAATATGCAACCGATGAAATATTTCCACTAACTGGAGCTGAAAGCACGTTTCCAACCACACTTCCAACTTTATAGTTATCTACATAATTGTCTGCAACGTCAATACTTCCGCCTGCAACGCAATCTTTAATTTTTGTCATGCTGCCGTCAATTTCACCAATCAACCCGCCAACATAGACGTTAGATACGAAAGCAGGCTCGCTCTCTCCGTTAAACTCAACATCAACATCAGCAAAATTTGCAACTTTTGTAAAATTGCTGTTTTTAGCAAAGCCAACAGCTCCGCCTATTTTTAATGTGTAGGCATTAAGCAAATCATAACCAATGTTTATTGGCATATATGCAAGCGTGTTTGAAAGATTGCCGCCTTCAAGTTTTCCTGCCACAGCACCAAACGTAACTTTGCGATTAAACGCCATGTTTGCCCCATCAGGTGACTTTGCGTTGACTTCGCAATTTGAAATTGTAGTGTTTACGCCATAACCTACTAAAACGCCAGCATAAACTTCACCTTTTGAAGAAAAGGTGCTTGAAAATTCACCTGCCACATTCAAATTTTTGATTGTCGCACCGCTTGTGTAACCAAATAAACCCTGATAGGTGTAATCGCCATTTATGCTCACATTAGAAATTGTTTTACCCTGACCATCAAAAGTTCCTTTAAATGGTTTTCCGTCACTGCCAATAGGCGTCCAATCTCCGCTTAGGGTTATATCATTTGTAAGCTGAATAATCTTGCCTGAATAGTCATCTCTATTTTCATCTGCATTAACCGCCTTGGCTATATTTTGCAAGTCGGTTTGAGAAGAAACCGGTATCACATTTTCTTCTTGCTGAGCGCTAACTGCCAGCAAATCTCCTCCGCCCAAATTAACAAGTGGAGTTATAGCCAAAATTGCTAATGCAAATATAAATATAAATGAATAGAACTTTTTCATAATTCCTCTAAACAAATGTAACATATTTAATCTATTTTTCCAAACAAATGTAAAAAATATTTCAAAATCTTCGATTTTGTCTGTTAAATTTTTTAATCATTCTTTCTTCAAGCATCACCTGAGACGATTTATGCTGTTTGGCTTTAAAACTATTTTGCGGCTTACTCATAAGATAATATCTTAATTCATCCAACGCATGGTCATCTTTTTTAACAGGCAAATCCTCATCTCCCCACCAATAACATTTAAATTCTCTAATTAGGTTTGTGCAATTTTTAAAAATAAATAGATGCGCTTTGCCTTCCGCATCTTTTAAATATCGTTTTACAGTTGAAATGCCGCTGAACATATCTTTATTAACCTTAGGATTAGTTAAAATTCCGTTTTCATAAAACAAATCCACAACACTTTTATTTGAAGCCAACGTCCTTTGCGATGCTGCGCTGTCGATAAACGCACTGATCATACCGTTGGATGCATAATGCCAGTTTAAACGCTGTGAAATTTCTTTAATCCTTTGCGAATGATAAGCCACATCCTTTTTTGCCTCAAAATGCTCTGCCACAACATACACATTGCCGTCATAATCGACTGCATACCAATGCGCAGAGAGCGGATTGTTAAGCCCAGGGTCGATGGATATGTTATCTTGCCATTCTAAAGGTATGTCAAACGGCTCAATCACATGCACGTTTTCATCAAATTCAGCATAAACCAATCCACCAAGCGCAGTAAAATTGCCATATCTTCTGCTTTGCAATTCATCACTTGAAAGCGAACTTGTCAAAAACTCTATTTCTTTTTTAGATAAAAAAGGATTATCCGCCCATTCTATATGCTCGTGCCAAACTTCAGGAGAATTGTTTTGATTTAGATATATTTCATTATAAACCCAAGTCAACCCTTTAAGCGGAGTCATTGTTCCAAATATATCGCCCTGCCTATCCAACACACGCATTTGGCATTCACGATAGATGTCAAAAGGCGGCTCTTCATCAAACCATACAAAATCAAGCGAAGCGCCTTGAAACTTATCTCTGCCCTGATCGCAACTTTTAAAGCCTATTTTACTCACTCCGCCAAAAATATTTTTCACCAAAATAAAATCGATAACCCCACTTTCTGGGCTGTCTGCTCTGCCAGAAGACATAACTATTTTTTCTATCCATGATGGAGAAAGATAATACAAAATCTTTTGCTGAGCCACATCTCTTTGCACCTGCCTTGAAAGCGACACAACCCAGCCTTCAACGCCTTGTGGCTTGTTTTGCCTGTAAGGATGCACGGCACGAGCCAAATACACCACTTCCACAGCACCACATTCGCTTTTGCCACTCCTATTGCCACCAAAAACCCAACGATTACGCTTAGAGCATTTATGAAAGGCAATTTGTTTAACATGCACAACTTCCCCGCTGTTATATTTTGCAAGATTGTTTTTTGCGTTTCTTTTAAGTTGTTCGGCTTCAATCTGTTGAAGCCTTTCTATAATTTGCGACATCACTCCCCCTATTGTGACACAATTTTCTTTTTGATATGCTTTAAGTAGGCTTTAAAATAAAAGCATGAAAAAAATAATTTTTTTTATCGCCGCTTTTATCTTTATTTTGCTGTCGCCATTCGACATAAGTGAGGTTCATGCCAGCGAAAGCAAAACCTATTATGCCAAGGTGCTGAACAACTCAACCTATTTTTATGCTTCTCCAAGCCTGCAAACTGGCGAGCAACTTTTTGTAATTCCTTCCTCATATTTTGTGCTGCTGATAGACGATGCGGATGAAGATTTTTATCATGCAAAATATAAAGATCTTTATGGTTATGTCAAAAAAAATGACGTAACGCCAATGGATGGCACGCCACTTAATCCTTATGCGAACTCGTCTTTCAGAGTATTTTCTCAAAATGGGCTTTCGCTTATGGCAAAGCCTCAAAAAAACGCTCAGGTGTTAGGCACTCTACAATTTTTGCAAGAAGACATTCCTCTTTATGGTGAAATAATTGGCGAAGAGCTTTTTGAAAACTCTACATCGACATGGTATTATTGCAGCAGCATTGTAAACGGAAATTCAGTGACGGGCTATGCCTTTTCATATTATTGCGACCTTATAAATAAAGCTGGCGAAAACACAGAATATTTCCCTCAAATCACTGGCAAGCTGGATTTCTCCAATCCCATATCAAGCGGCGGTGGTTTAAGCGATACAGTAAAAGCAATCATCATCCTTGCGGTATCTCTGCCATGTCTTGTCGTGCTGTATCTTCTTCTTTCTCCACATAAACACAAGCTAACAAAATCAAAAACAAAAGTTAAAACAGCAAGTCGTGGCAAGGATTATTACGAATTTAACGAAGACGATTTAAATTGAACGCCTTTCTCTTCATCTTTTTCAAAAGCCTGTTTTACTTCCATAATCCAAGTTTCATCTTTTAAATACTCGTCAAGCCTTCTGTTGTCAAATTTTAGCATCGCACATTTGCCTTCAAAGGCAGCTTCTGCTTCATTAATTCTTCTAAACAATGTCCGCCTTGGCATGCCAAGTTCTTGTAAAAGTTTGTCAATAGATTTTTTTTCAAAATATTTTTTAATCAAAACCAAAGCTGCGCTCTTATCCATCATCTTCAAAGCCTGTTCGGTTAAAACTTTAATGTTGATAAGTTTAACTTTTCTTTCTGAAAGTTCAATAATTTTATCCGTCAGCGACAAAGTGTTGTTGCTTAGCACCTCACTTCCCATCATATATGAAGATGCCAGCGCTTTTTTCTCAATAATTTTGTCAATCGCTCCTGCAATACGCTCCAAAAATCTGTATGAAGTTAAAATTGTTTTAGCCCAAATATGATTTTGCATTTTATAGTATCCCCTTTTTTTAATGATAAAAAAATTATAAAATGCACTTTATTAATAGTCAAACTAAAATGCCAAAATTTTAAAACAAAATAAAATATTTTTAAAAAAATGTCGTATTTTGACGACAATTTAACGTCATTATGACTAAGTTTTGACGGCAAAAACGTCAAAAAAAGCATATAATTTTGAAAAAATATAAAATAAAAAATTTTTAAATAGATTGGCAAAAAAAGTTGAAATATTTTTATAATTATGTTAAAATTATAAGGCATTGCAAAATGCCGCTGTGCTGGAATGGCAGACGGGGCGGACTCAAAATCCGCTGCCAGCAATGGCGTGTGGGTTCAAGTCCCACCAGCGGCACCAAAAAATTTATAAGAAAATATAATTTAATAAAAGTTTTATAATAAAAAAAACATCTGCAAATTTGCAGATGCTTTTTTGATAAATGAAATAAAGAAAAGTTATTTGTCTTAGTCTTGTTTATTTTAGCCCTGTTACGGGCGATATGAAAATAGTTCATATCTCGACTATGAAACGGAAAATCCGTTCTCTTTAAAAGGAGGTGATCCAGCGGCACCTTCTGATACCGCTACCTTGTTATGACTTCACCCCAGTCGCTGGTTTTACCTTAGGCGGCTGCCTCCATTTCTGGTTAGCTCACCGACTTTG
>CALWTN010000044.1 GCA_944384475.1 uncultured Clostridia bacterium | reverse complement strand
CCACAATGAACCAAATTTTAGGTTTTGATGTGCTTGAAGAAACTGATGCTCAAACTTTCAAAAAGAAAATTATTGATGCAAAATTGTTCTCGAAAGAGGAGTTGCAGCCTTACAACTCTGTCAGAGCGCTTATAGATTTTGTATACAAACGCAAAATTAGAGAAAATATTGTTGGACCTGTTATTTTATACAACTATCCAGCAGTTTTGAAACCTCTTGCAAGACGAAACGATAAAGACAGCCGCATCGTTGATGCTTTCCAAGTTGTGGTGTGTGGTGCTGAACTTGTGAATGCATATTCAGAGTTGGTTGATCCAATTCAGCAGCGTGAAACCCTTGAAGAGCAGCTTCGTGACAAAATGAGCGGCGATGATGAGGCGATGGATTTGGATGAAGACTTTTTGCTTGCTATGGAACACGGCATGCCTCCAATTTCAGGCTTGGGATTTGGCATCGACAGATTTATAATGACCATTTTTGATTTGCCAAACATCCGTGATACCGTTTTGTTCCCAATTATGAGGTAGTATGACAAAAGAAAAAATAGTTGACAATTTTAACATGCTTTTCCCAGATGCAAAATGTGAGCTTGACTACAAATCGCCTTATCAACTTTTGGTGGCTGTAATCTTGTCTGCCCAGTGCACAGATAAGCGTGTTAATATTGTGACAAAAGAGTTGTTTAAAAAACACAACACCCCGCAAAGCATGCTTACACTTTCACAATCACAACTTGAAGAAAAAATACACTCTTGCGGATTTTTTAGGAACAAGGCAAAAAACATTTTGCAAGCATCAAAAGATATAATTGAAAAATTTGGCGGCAATGTTCCTGCAACCATGGAAGAGTTATGTTCGCTTAGCGGCGTTGGCAGAAAAACTGCGAATGTGGTTATCTCGGTGGCGTTTGGCGGCGATGCTTTTGCTGTTGACACGCACGTTTTGAGGGTGTCGAACAGGCTTGGACTTGCGAGCAGTGACAATCCAGACAAGGTCGAATTTGCACTTAAAAAATTTTTTGATCAAAAAGATTGGTCTAGGTTGCACTATCAGATGGTGCTTTTTGGCAGATATAAATGCAAGGCTATCAAGCCAGAGTGCGCTGACTGTCCATTTCAAAGCATTTGCAAGTATTATAACAAGGAGAAGTAAATGTTTTTAGACAGGGTTAAAATTCTAATCAAGGCAGGCAACGGCGGCAACGGCTCGCTTAGTTTTTTGCGCACTAAATTGACGATGAATGGTGGCCCTGACGGAGGAGACGGAGGAAAGGGCGGCGATATTGTGTTTAGAGCATCGCAAAACATGAACACTCTTTACACCTTTCGTTTTAAAAAGAAATTTCATGCCGAAAATGGTCTTGATGGCAAGCAGCAACTTAAAACTGGCGCAAGTGGCAAAGATTTGGTCATCGATGTGCCGTGCGGAACTGTGATTATTGATGCAGAGTCAAACAAAGTTATCGCTGATTTAAGCGAGGATGGACAAACTTTTGTTGCGCTTCGTGGTGGCGCAGGTGGGCATGGAAATGCATATTACAAATCATCTGTAAAACAAGCGCCAGCCTTTTCTCAAACCGGTGTTGTGACAAAAGAAAAGCAGGTTATTTTGGAACTCAAAACGATTGCTGACGTTGGACTGGTGGGATATCCAAATGTTGGCAAAAGCACTCTATTGTCAGTTATTTCAAACGCCAATCCAAAGATTGCAAACTATCCTTTCACGACTTTGTATCCAAACCTTGGCGTGGTTGAAGTGCAGGGGCAAACTTTTGTGGTGGCTGACATCCCAGGTTTGATTGAAGGAGCAAGCGAGGGAGCAGGGCTTGGACACTATTTTTTAAAACATGTGGAAAGAGTAAGGCTTATCGTTCATCTCATTGACGCTTCTGAGGCTGATGGGAGAAACATTTTTGATGACTATCAAAAAATAAATTTGGAACTTGAAAAGTATAGCAAAGAACTTGCAAAAACTCCGCAAATTGTGGTGTTTTCAAAGATTGATGAACTTGGCGAGCAAGAGCTGCAACAAAAGATTGATGCTTTTGAAAAAAAGACCGGCATCAAGCCTATGGCGATTTCAGCAATTTTGCACGAGGGTGTGGAGCAACTCAAAAACAAAATTTTAGAGCGGCTTGTAAAAATTCCTAAAAAACCGCCTGTTAAAGTTGAAAAATTTGATTTTGATAAAGTGGACAACACTTCGCTTGAAATAAAGCGAGAAAACAACACATTTATTGTTGAAGGCGGAAAGATTGATAATTTTGTTCGTGGTATCGTGCTTGACGACCCAAGAAGTTTTGCTTATTTTCAAAACACTTTGCAGGAGATGGGCATAATTGAACTTTTAAAACAAAAAGGTTTGAAAAACGGCGACATTGTTAAAATTAAAGATATTGAATTTGAATGGATAGAATAATGGAAGAATTAGTTTTAGTTAAGCCAAAGAAAAAAGATGCACAAGCAATCATGCAGTTTAGGCAAGAATTTTTAGATGCGGGTGAAAAATCTATGCCAGGTACAAACGGACTTGTAGATTTTGATAGATTTGAAGAGTGGTGGAAGTTTATCAAAGCGTATGAAAATCCGCAGACCGTGCCTGTGAAAGGGCATGTTCCATCATTTGAGTTTTTGCTTAAACGCAAAAGCGATGGCAAAATTTTGGGTATGCTTCAAATCAGAACAACTTTAACGCAATATTTATTGCAGTTTGGCGGGCATTTTGGCGGTTGCGTTAGACCTAGTGAGAGAAATAAAGGTTATTCAGCTGTAATGATAAAACTTGGCGTAAAAAAAGCGAAGAGGATGGGCATAAACAAAGTGCTGATAACTTGCAAAAAGGAAAATCTTTCTTCTGCAAAAAGCATTCAAAAAGCAGGTGGCATTTTGCAAAACGAAGTTGATTTTGAAGACACTAAAATACAAAGATTTTGGATTTAGGAGGGAAAATGATTACAAGCAAACAACGCGCGTATTTAAGAGCGCTTGGCAATGCATTAGAGCCTGTTATGCAGATTGGCAAAGATGGGTTGAGCGACAATGCACTTAATGCGATTGATCTGCTGCTTGAAGCGCGCGAACTTGTTAAGATCAAGCTTTTAAAATCGTGTCCACAAGACGCCAAATCGCTGATGCAACAAATTTGTGAAAATCAAAAAGCCGAGCCTGTTCAGTGCATCGGCTCGACTTTGATTATTTACAGGCGTTCGAGTAAAAAACCTTTCAAGCATATTGAACTTATTTAAAGGATTTGGTTTGTTTTGGCGTTTCGTGCAAAAGGATTGCAAAGCGAAATCAGCGCAAAGATAATCAGCAGCGAAGCAACCACGCAGTAGTATATTGTTGCACGAACAAACAGCGAGGAAAGTATCAAAATCAGTGCAGAGATAAAATATCCTTTCGCTCGTGAGCGGTTGAGAGAATAAGCGACAAGGTCTTTAAACGCAAGACCTTTTTGTTTTTTATATTTGATAGTTATTGGCGGAAAACAATCATATTCTTTGTAAAGTTTTTGATAGGTTTCATATTGATCGAGGATTAATATTTCGCAGTCAAAATTTTTGGCAAAGCAAAAACTTTCTTTTTGAACGGTGGAGCAGACAATCACTATTTTTGCAGGTTTAAGCGTTTGAGTTTGTGCAACCATGACAGCGACATCGTCTGGCGAAAGAGGGTTGTGTGATAGGTGCGGAAACAGCACAACTTTTTCATCATTTTCGTGCGTGATGACAATAAAATTTTTCTTTTTGGTTGCATTATGTTTTTTTTCAGCCAAGTTCAAAAAAAATTCAATCGCATTTTTATTTTGCGAAAGGC
>CALWTN010000043.1 GCA_944384475.1 uncultured Clostridia bacterium | reverse complement strand
TACAAAAATTTCTTATTTTTTCTTTCATCTGCAATAGTATAACAAAAATAAGCAAAAAATAAAATAAAATTAACGAAAAACATTTTGAAAAATATATAAAAAATTTTATACTGTAATTAAATAAATAGCTTAATTAATTTTTGAATATTATTATCTTAGGAGAAAAAATGCAAGATTTGTTTAAAACATGGTTGGTTGAAACGCCAATAGCACATCGCGGGTTTCACAACAAAGATTTTCCAGAAAATTCTATATCAGCATTTAAAAATGCTATAACCCATGGCTATGCAATAGAATTGGATGTTCAAATGTTATCAGATGACACCGTTGTAGTATTTCATGACGAGTCATTGTCACGCATGACAGGAAATGATGGCTACTTGAAATTTCTAACCAAACAAGATTTGCCTTTTTTAAAGTTAAAAGGCAGTAAAGAAACAATTCCTACCCTCAACGAAACACTAAAAGCTATCGACGGCAAAGCTCCTATCATTATCGAAATAAAAAACAATTCAAAAGTAGGAAAACTTGAACAGAAAGTCATTGAAGAATTGTCTTCTTACAAAGGTGAAGTGGCAGTTGCTTCGTTTAATCCGCTCGTGTTAGCATATTTTAAACAGCACGCACCTCATTTGTTAAGAGGTCAACTATCTGGATATTTAAAAAATGTAAAAATGAAATTTTTTACTCGTTGGGCTCTTAAACGAATGGTACTAGCAAAGAAAGTTGCTTGCGCGGATTTTATAATGTATGAAGCAAAGACGTTGCCAAACAGATTTGTTAGAAAATTTAAAAAACTACCACTTTTAGCTTGGACTGTGCGTAGCCAAGAAGAATACTTAAATGTTGTCAAATACTGCGACAACGTCATCTTTGAAGGCTTCGAACCAAAAATTTAATTTTATAGATTTTAATCAATAATATTAAAAAAAATAATGTGACTATCACATTATTTTTTTTATGCGTTTGGCACTTGAAATTAACCAGTTTTATTTATAAAATATGTCAAAATAATATTTCCATATCTCTTTTCATCTAAAATTTCAAAGCCATCATATTTTATTGCTTGCCACTTTTCATGTTCACAAACAATTACTCCGCCTTCTGTCAGCAATTTGCGCTTAAATATCAAATCTAAAACCGGCAAATAAAGGCCCGAAGAATAAGGTGGATCAACTAGAATCAAATCAAAAGGATCGTTTTGCTTTTCTAAAAATTTCAGTGCATCTATTTTAATAACATTTGCATTTAAATTTAATTTAATTAAATTTTGTTTTGTCATCTGCACACTTTTAAAATTTTTGTCGATAAAGACAACCTCTTGAGCTCCCCGCGACAACGCTTCAATCCCGAGAGCCCCTGTTCCACTAAACAAATCCAGAACTCTTTTGCCTTCAATAAAAAATTGAAGTTTTGTAAATAAAGCTTGCTTAACTTTGTCAGTTGTTGGTCGAACGTGAGATAATGTGTTTTTTACTAATTGTCCACCCTTTCGGCTCCCAGTAGTAACTCTCATTTTTCCTCCATAGCGTGATAAAACATTTATTTACTAAAAACATTTTACAAAAAAATTTTTACATATGCAAATATAATTTTCTATTTTTTGTCGAAATATTGTATAATATTAAACAATATACTGACAACAAAAACTTTGTTATGCCCACAACATTTCTACTATTCAAAAAACTTGCCATATTTGGCACTAGGAGTTAAAAATGAAAAAGAATTATCCTCGTTTTACACTTAGAATACCAGATGAGATGTTGCAAAAAATTGGCAGAATTGCTGAAAACAACAGTAGAACAAAAAACAAAGAAATTGAATTTTTACTTAAAAGACATATCGCAGAATATGAAAGGCTTTATGGTCCAATAAAAAAAGATTATCAAGATTTGCAAAAATAATTGACAACTAACTTTGCAAAGTAGTATAATAGCGTGCGATGTAAAATTCTCACTAATTAATCAATGGTAAAATTATAAAATTTTAATATAATATTGATTATTAATTTAGTTCGAAAATGTCGTATGTCGCCCAACTAAACTTCGACAAGTGCAGTCAAATTGTTTTGGACCAGTAGCTCAGTTGGGGCGACGCGTTAAAAAATAAGCCCGTGTGCTTATTTTTAGCCAAAGCCAAGTCAAAACTGCGTTTTGACTTCGGAAGAGCTTGCTCTAACAACTGAGCAAGAATTAAAATTAAATATCGTTATGGACCAGTAGCTCAGTTGGTAGAGCAATTGACTCTTAATCAATGGGTCCAGGGTTCGAGTCCCTGCTGGTCCACCAAAAAGCCCACTCGGGCTTTTTTATTTGCAGGGACTTGCAAAGTTAAAATAACTTTGCACATGCTCCGCATGCCGAACCCTGAACTCCGTCCAGGTCACAAACTTTCAGTTTGTGCCATTCGGCAATAGTTTGCCTCCAGGCAAACGCCTCATACTCCGCGCCCCTGCAAGTCCACCAAAAAACCAGCCCCACCAGGCTGGCTTTTTTTATTGCAGTGGCTGCAAAGGTTAAAACCTTTGCGCATGCTCCGCATGCCGAACCCTAGACTCCGTCCAGGTCACAAACTTTCAGTTTGTGCCATTCGGCAATAGTTTGCCTCCCGGCAAACGCCTCATACACCGCGCCCCTGCAAGTCCACCAAAAAACCAGCCCATCAGGCTGGCTTTTTTACTTTAATAGAAAACCATCATAAAATTCAACACTTCCCGCTCTGGGATATTTGATTTTAGGCGTAGGAAAATGTAAGAAGTCTCTGCGATATAAAAGATTGATAAACTCCATAACATGATGCGGCCTTGGATAAACCTTTTTGGTGCTGTCGCTGTAATCAATATATCCACAATTATAGCTTTTGTTTATGTTTGCAATTTCATATGCACGCGATCTATCGTTAAACTTGTTTTTGTTTGCGCTTACATAATCTTGCTCATTAAAAGTGATAAGGCTCATGCCCAAAGTTGTGGCCTCGGCCATGATGTAGGCATCGTTTGATGGCACATATGCCCCGCTTGCCGCACTGTAAATTTGCTTCATTGGCGCAAGCGAACCATCTGGTTTAACATCGCAATAACTTTTCGCCAAAGTTTCAACCTTTTTTGCATAGTTTAATTCTTTTGGCATAATTTTTGGGATACAGCAAAAATTTTTGATAAATATGTCTATTTCGCTGTTTTTCATTTGCGGATTATGTACTTCATTAAGCACCACACTGGGAACGACAAACCTAACTGAAATGACGTTGCTTTTAATGTCATCTAAAAATTTTTTAATTTTTTGTTTTGTTTTTGGCGTGAGTTGAACTTTGCCATTGCCATAATAAATTCTTGCAAAGTTGATAAGCGCATCCGAATCGATTGCGATATAAAGAGGCCTCATACTTCACCCCCATCAACATCCACCGCCACCATCTCCACTTTGTTTTCTTTGGCATAGGCTTCTGCATTTTTAACCATCTCAATCAAGTTTTGCAAGCGCTGAGACTGCGTCATCATAGCTCGCTCGATTTGCATTTTTTCACGAATCAACTTTAATTTTTCTGCTTCCTGCATAGCAACTCCTTTTTTCACACTTTACAACTATATTTTACACTATATTGACGATTTGTCAATGAAATATTAAATAAATGCTTTTATAAATTTTGCTAATATGATAAAATATAAATGTAAACGGGAGATAAAAATGATTATAACATTTGTAACTGATTGCTATT
>CALWTN010000042.1 GCA_944384475.1 uncultured Clostridia bacterium | reverse complement strand
TATCATACTCAACCTTGTCTCCAACAAAAATGCCACTTTCTTTCAAAATGCCTCGTGCGCTGCAAAATGTGTCGCCAACCAAAAAGAGGTTTGCGATTTTTTTTGTTACTATTCCCTTCACTGTTCCTCCTTTATCACACTTTGCCTAAGCTGCCCGCAAGCGCCCTCAATATCCTCGCCCATGCTTCTGCGCTTTGTGGCATTTACTCCAAGAGAATTTAGTTTTTCAACAAATGAATAGGTTTTTTGCAAAGTTGAGCCACGAAGATGCCTTTCTTGCACGTCATTTAACGCAATGACATTGACATGACAATTAAACCCTTTAAGAATTGCCGCCAACCTTTCTGCGTGAGCAAAATCATCATTTTTGCCAGCTATCAAGGAGTATTCAAAACTAACTCTTCTGCCTGTTTTTTGAAAATAGTATTTGCAAGCATCGACAATCTCTTTTATGGAATAGACTTTTGCAATCGGCATAATCTCTTGCCTTTTTTTATCCTCCGCCTCATGCAACGACACCGTCAAAGTTACCGAATGCTTTTCATCTGCAAGTTGATAAATCTTCGGCACAAGGCCGCAGGTTGAGAGTGTGATGTTTCTCTCGCTGAAATTTAGTCCGTCTTGATCGCAAACTAGTTTTAAAAAAGAGGTCACGTTTTGATAGTTGTCAAGCGGCTCTCCCATGCCCATCAACACAATGTTTGTGATGGCTCGCTTTTTCACACTGCCACCTTGATCTTTGTTGGCCATAACCACCTGTTGCAAAATTTCGCCTGCCGAAAGATTTCTGATAAGCCCATTAAGCGATGAGGCGCAAAATTTACAACCCATCGCACAACCGACTTGCGAAGAGACGCAAAGCGTCTTGCCATAACTGTGATTCATAAGCACGCTTTCAATCACTTGCCCATCTTTCATTCGAAAAGCGTATTTTATTGTTCCGTCTTTGGATGTCAGTTTTTTGACGATTTCAAAATGCGGATATTCTTCTGCAATTTGATTTCTAATCTCGGCGGGCAAATTTGTTTTATCCAGCGGCTTTGCATTCATGATGGCGTCAAAAATTTGTTCTCCTCTAAACTGAGCAAAACCCTTTTTCAATGCATATTCTTTAAGTTGTGCTTTGCTTAAATCCAGCAGCATCAATCCACCTTCTCCAAATTTCTTTGCCCATTCAAAAACGCCTTGCCATCCATAGTTTTGCCTGTTGGGCTGACAAGCGACAGAATTTTTATTGTGGAATTTTTGCACTTGATGACAAAAAAGTGCTTATCTTTGACAACATCTTTTGGCGAATAAAGCAGATTGTCTACACCTACTTGTGCTTTTAACACTTTCACGCGCTGTCCGTTTATTTCAAAATACGTCCCTGGATTATGCGAAAGCGCTCTGACTTTGCAAACGTTTTGCAAAGCGGTTTCTTCAAAATCCAACTTGCCGTCTTGTTTGCAAATCAGCCTTGTAAACGTTGGTTCGCCTTGCTGTGGAGTAAATTTAACAGTGCCACTTTCAATCTCTCGCAATGCTTCCGTCAGCAATTTCACGCTCACTTTTGCAAGCCTATCTTCCAGCGAAAGATAATCTTCATCCTCCAAAATGTCAACCATCTGCTGTTTGATGATGTCGCCTGCATCCATTTGATACACCATTTTTTGTATTGTCACGCCCGTTTTGTTAATATTTTGCAAAAGTGCGGTTTGGATTGGCGTTGCGCCTCTAAGCTTAGGCAGTAATGACGGATGCACGTTGACGCCCAGCCCCAAACTTAAAAACTCATGCGACAAAATTTGGCCAAACGAAGCGGTCACAAATAAATCAAATTTTAATTTTCTAATTTCTTCAACATGCGCATTGACTTTGTCGAACTGCAAGATTGGAATGTTTTTTTGCAAAGCAAACTGCTTCACCTCGCACATTTTAAGCTTTTGTCCACGGCTGGCAGGCCTGTCTGGTTGACAAATAACAGCCACAACCTCATGTCCTGCCTGCAAAATGCCTTCAAGCACCACTCTTGCAAATTTCGGAGATCCTAAAAACAATATCTTCATTTCTTTCCAAATTTTTCCTTAAATTCTTTGCCATGCTCGCTTTTGTCGATAAAAAGTATTCCATCCAAATGGTCAATTTCGTGACAAACGCAGCGAGCGAAATATTTCTCGCCGGTTATTTCATAGTGATATCCCAGCCTATCTTGCGCTTTGATTGTAACCTTGCTTGGTCTTTTAACAATGTCGTTGAACTTTCCAACGCTTAAACAACCCTCTTCATCAACTTGTTCGCCTTCGGCATTGATAATCTCAGGATTGATAAGTTCAAAAAAGTTGCCGCCAACATCCATAACCAGCGCTCTGATTGGCACGCCCACCTGAGGAGCAGCCAAGCCCATGCCATCATTGGCATACATCGTTTCACGCATATCATCTAAAAGTTCGGCAAGTTCTTCATCAAACTCGGTCACTTTTTTGCTGATACGCCTCAACCTTTCATCTGGAAATTTTAAAACTTTTCTTTTAGCCATCTTTCCTCCTAAGCCATATTTTCAGGATTCACTTCAAAAAACACACTACTTTTCAATGCATTTTGAGTGCAATCAAAAATTTCATCTTCAATTTGCTTGCTGCTATCCAGCTTGATTCTGACAATCACTTGATAACGATACAAATTTTTAATCTTCTTAATTGGCGATTTCATGGCATCCATGTAAATGACATCATCAAAATGCACCTCTCTAACCTTTAACAGTTTATTATAACACGATTTTAACTCATCTTTAACCACATTTTCATCATTATGGCAAAAAAGAATGCGGATTATCTTTGAAAATGGTGGAAATGCTGCGGTTTTTCTGATGTTAGCCTCTTTTTTAAAGAATGCCTTATAGTCATAGTTTGCAGCAAATTTATACACATAATGGCGTGGCGAATAGGTTTGCAAATCCACCTTGCCCTCATTTTGACTACGCCCAGCCCTTCCGCTCACCTGTGTGATCAGTTGAAAACATCTCTCTGTGGCACGGTAGTCTGCCCTATACAAACTCTGATCGGCATCCACAATACCAACCAATGTAACGTCCTCAAAATCGTGCCCCTTGGCAATCATCTGTGTGCCAACAAGGACACATGGCTTGGTGCTAGCAAATTCTTGCAGCAATTTTTGGTGCGCATTCTTTTTGGAAGTGGTGTCATTGTCCATTCTTAAAATTTTCACGTCTGGAAATATTTGTGCCAGTTCATGCACAATTCTCTCCGTTCCAACTGCGCCTTGCTTAATTGATCGTGAGCCACAGTTAGGGCAAACATCCAAAACCTTATACTGCTTGCCGCAATAATGGCATTTAAGCCTGTTATCCTCACGATGATAAACCAAACTGACATCGCAATCGTTGCATTTTGCAACGTAACCGCACTCTCTGCACATCATAAATGAAGAATAGCCACGGCGATTGATAAAAACCATAGCCTGTTTTTTGTCGTTGATAACTTTTGCCAAATCGGAAATTAATTGGGTTGAAAAAGTGCCACTGTTGCCGGAGCGCAACTCGTTCATCATATCCACAATTTGTATTTTTGGAAGCGGCTTGCCGTTTGCACGAACAGGCATTTCCACCAAGGTGATTTCGCCATCCTGCGCACGCTGATAATCATCAATGCTTGGAGTTGCGCTGCCAAGCACCAATGGGCAAGAGTTATATTTTGCTCTAAACGCCGCCACTTCTTTGCTGTCATATCTTGGATTGGCTTCCGAGATGTAAGATTGTTCATGCTCTTCGTCAATTATTATCACGCCAACATTTTCGCACGGCGCAAAGATTGCCGACCTTGCACCAACCACCACTTGCGCCTCGCCGCAGAATATCCTGCGCCATTCATCAAATCTTTCGCCGGCTGAGAGCGAAGAGTGCAAGAGTGCAATTTTTTCGCCAAATCTCGCCCTAAACAGCGCCACCACTTGTGGAGTAAGCGAAATTTCAGGCACAAGCATAATCGCACTTTTGCCCTCGTTTAAAGCTTGCGAAATGAGATGCATATAAACTTCTGTTTTGCCGCTGCCAGTGACACCATGCAGCAAAAAGGTTTTGTTGCCACGGATGATTTGCAAGGCTCGGTTTTGTTGATCGCTCAATGTGACAGGCTTGTCTTGATGCTGCAAGACTAATGGTTTGCGATTTATTTTTTTGCGTTCAATCAGCACAAACTGCTTGTCAATCAAAGCTTTGAGCGCACTTTCGCCAAACTCTTTTTTTAAGTCGGAAATCAAGATTTTGCCTTCAATTTGCAGTTTTTTGATGATTTCTTGCTGTTTTTTTGCTCTATTTAAGCTTTGCAAATCATATTTTCCTAAAACTGCATATTTTTCAAATAATTCTCTAACTTTGCCTTCTCTGATTTCACTTGGAACAAGCAACCTTAAAACTGACGTCTGTCTTAGATGAAATTCATCACACATATATTTCATAAGCTGGATGTGCTCTGGCTTGATGAGTGCAAAATCATCCATCACGCCATACAATTTTTTTATCTTGCTTGCATCATAATCACAACTTTCTTTTAGCGCAATAACAAAACCTTGCAAGGTTCGTTGCCCAAAAGGAACGCTGACTCTTGCTCCAACGCTGATGTCAACACCCTGCGGCACTAAATAGTCAAAAACCTTATTGAGCGCCTTGGTGTCTTGATCAATTATAACTGACGCAAACATATCTCTCCTTAAAAAAATTCTATTGCTTGATCGCAATAGAATTATATCACACTTTTTAATTTTTTCAATTAAATGTCGCTTGGCACAACCTTGCCTTGATAAATTTCTTCACAAGCGATGCTAATGGCTTTTTTATCACTGCCTGCAAGTTCAGCACGCCTTACGGTTTCAATCTCCTTCGCACGCTTTGTGATAAGATTGCAAAGCACATAAATGTTTCCATTAGTTTTTTTAACCAAGTCGTCAATTGGCGGATAAAGCATCATAATTCTCACCTCTAAATAAATTTCAATGCAAATTATATCACAAAAAAGTTATATTGTAAAGTCAAAACCGCCGTTTTTTTTATTTTTCTTTGCAGGCTATCTTTCTATATTATGTTCAATATCCTGCTCTTTGACACCAATTTCGCTCAGTTCTTGCTTATATTTGGAATACAGCGTTCCTTCAAATTCCTCTCCGTCTGGCTTAGGATGAGTGTGCATAAGGCAAAAGTTTGATTTTTCTCCTTGACTTGATGCAATTTTTTGTTCTATGTAAGCCCAATCGTAGCTGCATGATTTGCTCTCTCCCACATCCATCGCTCGAAAATCAGAATATGTGGTCTCGCCTGCCGCTGTCCCAAAAAGCGCATAAGGATATTCACGATTTGTTTGAGGTTGATTGATTTTATTAAGCAGCACTTGCATTTCTTCTTCAATTTTTTTTGAATAGGTTGATTTTTTATGCTCCTCTGACGCTTTGCCCTTTTTGCTAAATTTAGTGAAAAATATTTTTGATAAAAATGTGGATAAAAAATTGCGCAATTTTTGCGCAATGTGGATAACTTTTTAGATAAATAATAAAAAAACAGCCTAAATTGACTGTTTTTTTTTAATTTTTTTGTTATTTTCTTGGATTTTTGATGTTTGCCTGAGCAGCTGCAAGCCTTGCGATTGGCACACGGAATGGAGAGCATGAAACATAGTTAAGCCCTGCATTGTGGCAGAATTCAACGCTTGATGGATCTCCGCCATGTTCGCCGCATATGCCAAGTTTGATGTCTGGACGAGTTGACTTGCCAAGGTCGGCAGCCATTTTAACAAGTTTGCCAACGCCATTTTGATCCAAACGAGCAAAAGGATCGCTTTCAAAAATCTTCTTTTGATAGTAAACATCCAAGAATTTGCCAGCATCGTCACGGCTGAAACCATAGGTCATTTGTGTCAAGTCGTTTGTGCCAAATGAAAAGAATTCTGCATATTTTGCAACTTCATCAGCAGTGAGTGCTGCACGAGGAATTTCAATCATTGTGCCGATTTTATATTTCAAATCTGCCCTCTTCTTAGCGATAATTTCGTCAGCCTTGTTTGCAACAATATCACGAACAAACTTAAATTCTTTGCTGTCGCATGTGAGAGGAATCATGATTTCAGGAACGATGTCATAACCATGAGATTTTTTAACTTCGATTGCGGCTTCAATAACAGCCTGAGTTTGCATCTCAGCAATTTCAGGATATGTTACAGCTAGACGCAAACCTCTGTGCCCCATCATTGGGTTGAACTCATGAAGGTCGGCAACTGTTTGTTTAAGTGAAGCAGCAGAAATGTTCATCTCTTTTGCAAGAACTTTGATTTCATCGTCAGTGTGTGGAAGAAATTCATGAAGAGGTGGATCTAAGAAACGAATTGTAACTGGACGGCCTTTCATTGCTGTATACAAGCCTTTAAAATCCTTCTTTTGCATTGGAAGAAGTTTTGCAAGGGCTTTCTTTCTGTCTTCAACATTTGATGCAACAATCATCTCACGCATAGCCATAATTCTGTCTGCGTCAAAGAACATGTGCTCTGTTCTGCAAAGGCCAATGCCTTCTGCACCAAAATCAAAAGCGTTTTTAGCGTCCTTTGGATTGTCGGCATTTGTTCTTACTTGAAGCTTACGATTTTCGTCAGCCCATTTCATGATTGTGGCAAATTCGCCAGAGATTTTTGCAGGCTCGGTTGCAACTGCGCCAGCATAGATTTTGCCTGTCGAGCCGTCAAAAGCAATTAAATCGCCCTCTTTAAAGATTTTATTTTTAATTGTGAATGATTTACCGTCTGGTGCAAATTTGATTGCGCTGCAACCTGCAACACATGCAGTGCCCATGCCTCTTGCAACAACTGCGGCGTGAGAAGTCATTCCTCCTCTAGCAGTTAAAATGCCTTGTGAAGCAGCCATGCCTTCAATGTCTTCTGGCGAGGTTTCCAAACGAACAAGCACAACTTTTTCTTTCTTTTCAGCCATTTCTTTGGCTTTTTCAGCAGTGAAGCAAATCTTTCCGCAAGCAGCTCCAGGAGAAGCAGGAAGCGCCTCGGCAATAACCTGTGCTTTTTTGAGTGCTGCTGCGTCAAATTGAGGATGCAAAAGTGCATCAAGCTGTTTAGGATCGATCATGAGAAGTGCTTCTTTTTCGGTGATCATCTTCTCGTTAACAAGATCCACCGCAACTTTCAATGCAGCCTTGGCTGTTCTTTTGCCGTTTCTTGTTTGAAGCATATAAAGTTTGCCTTTTTCAATGGTAAACTCCATGTCCTGCATATCATGATTGTGTTTTTCAAGGGTTTTAGCAATTCTAACAAATTCATCATAAACCTTTGGATTTTGCTCTTTAAGAGTTGAAATAGGAAGCGGAGTTCTGATTCCCGCAACAACATCTTCGCCCTGAGCATTCATCAAGTATTCACCATATAATTGGTTTTCACCTGTTGCAGGGTTACGGCTGAACGCAACGCCTGTGCCCGAATCGTCACCAAGGTTTCCAAACACCATTGATTGAACATTCACAGCAGTGCCCCATTCATATGGAATGTCGTGCATTCTTCTGTAAACGTTTGCCCTGTCGTTATCCCAAGAACGGAACACAGCTTTAACAGCCTCCATAAGTTGAACTTTTGGCTGTTGTGGAAATTCCTCGCCAAGGCCTTTTTTGTAGAGCGACTTGAAGAGTTTAACGATCTCTTTTAAATCGTCAGCTGAAAGGTCTTTATCATACTTAACGCCTTTCTTTTCTTTGATTTCATCCAAAATTCTTTCGTATTTTGATTTATCTTGTTGCATAACAACATCTGAGAACATTTGGATAAATCTTCTGTAAGAATCATACGCAAACCTTGGGTTTCCAGAGAGCGCTGCCAAGCCTTCAACAACTTCGTCGTTAAGGCCAAGGTTTAAGATTGTGTCCATCATCCCAGGCATTGAAACTCTTGCGCCTGAGCGAACTGAAACAAGAAGAGGATTGTTTTTGTCACCAAACTTTTTGCCTGTGATTTTTTCAAGTTCGGCAAGTTTAGTTTCAATCTGCTTCATGATGTTATCGTTGATTTTTCTGCCATCTGCATAGTATTGAGTGCAGGCCTCAGTGGTTACGATAAACCCTTGTGGAACAGGCATGCCAAGGCGTGTCATTTCTGCAAGGTTTGCACCTTTACCACCAAAAAGTGCTTTGTTTTTTCCGTCTGCTTCTTTAAAAGCGTAAACAAATTTTTTCATGCATTTCTCCTTTTTTTGATACGAAATTAGTATACAAAAAAGGCAATTTTTTTCAAAATGAAATGGCGTGATTTTTTAAAATATTTTAAAAATTTTAATAAAAAAAGGCTTAATTTTTTAAGCCCTTTTGTAACTTTCAAGCTGCGCTTTTGTAACGCCTTTTCCAACACCAACAATAACGTAACTTTGGTTATCCAAAAGATATTGCGCCACCTGTTTAATATCTTCATTAGTAACTTTTTCAAACGGCTCGCACCTTTCTTTGTCGGTAAGCAAGCGCCCATAATAGCGCATATCGCCATAAGCGTTGTTTATCTTTCTTTTTAAACTGATTTTTGCGTTTGCTAAATCCACCTTTATTCCATTTGAAATTTTTGCGAATTCGTCATCTTGCAGCCCTTTTGTCGCAATGTCTCTTAAAATGTTTTTGAATATTTTCAAAACTTTTGATACGTTCTCGCTTACACACCCAAATCTCAAAGCAAAGTGACCGCCGTCTTCTTGCAAACCGTCATATGTGCCAATGTCATACACCAACCCTTGTCTATCCCTCGCTTCGTCATACAGCCTTCCGCCCAATCCGTTTAAGGCAGAGTTTATATAAATTAACGCTGGCCTTCTTTGATCATTAAAATTGAATATATTAAAATACATCACCACTTGTATTTGAGCGTTACCATTATCAAAGGCATAAAACCTTGGCTTGACTATCAGTTGCGCTTTTGGCTGTGGCACGCTTTGGAAATCTTGCATAAACAAAAATTTTCCAAGATGTTTTTCCATAAGTTTTTTGTAATCTTTACCATTCATCTTTCCGCCGCCGTAGATTGTGAGTTTATCTGGCGTAAATTTTTGATAAAAGGCTTTTAAGTCGTTTGCTGAAAGATTTTTAATTGATGTTTTCGTGCCTATCACATCATGCGAATATTCTGCGTTTTTATACCTTTTTTGATAGCATATTTTGCCCGCATAACGATTTGGGTTTGACAAACTTCTTTGATATTCTTCCAAGATAACTTTTCTTTCTTTGGCAATATCATCCTTATCAAATTTGCAGTTTGTAATGCCATCCACATAAATTTTGAAACCTTCTTCAAACAATTCATTAAGCGCTGAAAAAACATACGTTATGGAATAATGGCCAGTATACGCATTATTGTTTGCACACATAATGTTTAATGTTTTTTTTCTGTCATATTCACTCATGTTTAAAGTGCTTTTAAACGCCATATGCTCTAAAAAATGCGCTGCGCCTTCTTTGCCTTTTTCTTCGTCAACAGAGCCAACTCTAAATTCACAATTAAAATATGTAAACTCGGCATCTTTATCTTGCACATAGATAATCTTTGCACCATTTGGGTAACGAAAAACTTTTATTTTCGACATTGAACTTCTCCTAAATAAAATTAATTTCTTAATAAAATCAATGGCACTTCCATCTCCTGTTGTGTCAAGCCAGCATGATGCCCTTTAAACATTGGAACAAAAGGATGCAAAATCCCAATTTTGCCGCTTTTCGCAACTGCAATATAATCGCCAAGCAAATCTTGTTTGTTTCCGCAATCGCCAAAATAGCCCTCACTAACCAAACATTCACTTTTAAATAATTGAAAATCATTTGAATATTTTTTATTGAAATAATCTTCAAATTGTTTGATTTTTTGCTCTTTAACTTTAAATCCAGCCGATCTAGACTCTAAATATGGATAGATTTCCAGCATGTCCATAAGTTCATCGTCATCATAAAAATCAACATATCCTTCCACGTCAACTTGCCCATGATCTGCCGAAATTATAAAAAGCGTATCCTGAGTGTTGTTAAACATTTCTTTGCAACTATCCGAAATATTTTGAATTTCTTGCTTTGCCTGTGGACTGCTAACCCCAAATTTATGCATGATGTCATCCGGCTGCGGATAATAAGAATATATAAATTGCTTGCCTTCTCGCATGCAAATCTGTTGAATGCGGTCAAAAAATTGTTCTCGTGATATGTAAATATTGTTGCGTTCTGGATGCGCCACCTGCACATAGTCAGGAAAAACTGTGTTAATTTGATAATCAGTTGCAGCATTATCAAAATAATAATTTAACTGTCCCAGTTGACTTCTATACCCCTCTATTTTTTCTCCGCTTACACTGTCTCTGCCCAAAAAGATATCTACGTTTCTGTGCATATCTTTAAAAAACATGCTCCACCCAAACCAACCGTGTTCAAGCGGACATGTGTTTGTAAGAAGAGATGTGGTTGCGTTTGTTGTGGTAGCTGGAAAAGTTGAAGTCAGCACTTGTTTAACATTTTTAAGCAGTATATCATCTTTCGGCAAATGGGTTTTTAAAGGATGCATGCCCAATCCATCAAAACAAATGTAAACAACGTTTTTAGGATTGCCGCTTAACTGTTTTTTTAAAATTGGCAAAATTGTATTTTTATTAGGCGCATTTAAAAACTCAGCAAGCGTTGCTGAGATATTCAGAACGGATCTTTTGAAATTTGGCTTAATAAATCCTGTCATGACTTAACTATAACATTAAAGCAATCATAAGTCAATAAAAAAATCCGTGACTGCTCTTATTTTTCAGTCAAAACGGGAACGGACTTGTTACGTTCCCCGCCCGGAGAGGCGGGCCGTAGGTTCAAATCCTGCCATGAAAAAAACTCGGAAGTCCGAGTTTGTTGGCTGGGGTGGCAGGATTTGAACCTACGAATGCAAGAGTCAAAGTCTTGTGCCTTACCGCTTGGCGACACCCCAATATTAGAATTGCAACAGTTTTTGGTGGCCCACCCGGGGCTCGAACCCGGGACCCCTTGATTAAAAGTCAAGTGCTCTACCGACTGAGCTAGTGGACCATAAGTTAATCTTGTTTTATTTTCCTAATACTGTTTTTGAAGAATGTCACAACCAATCCGCTTGTCGGTTTGCGTTTTGGTTGCCGTGACTGCGTTTGTGCCCGAAGGGGCGAACCGTAGGTTCGAATCCTACACGTAAGGCTATTCGAACACTAACTGGCTGGGGTGGTAGGGTTTTGACGCCCGGAAAAATATGCCGGTGTGCTTATTTTTCAGTCAAAACGGGAACGGACTTGCTACGTTCCCCGCCCGGAGGGGCGAACCGTAGGTTCGAATCCTGCCAATAAAGCAGCCTGACAAACCAACTTGGCTGGGGTGGTAGGATTCGAACCTACGCATGTTGGAGTCAGAGTCCAATGCCTTACCGCTTGGCGACACCCC
>CALWTN010000041.1 GCA_944384475.1 uncultured Clostridia bacterium | reverse complement strand
GCCCAATTTCAGTTATTGTCAAATCTTTTAAAAGATAGTCTTCCATCACCTGCCTTTGAGTTGTTGAAAGCAGCGGAGCATACAAATCTAAAAGACTTGCCAAATACAAATTTTTCTCTAAACTCATCTTCCTCTCCGTAAAGCGTTTTTGCTTTACAAAGTGAGTATATCACATCCAAATTTAATTGTCAACAAAATTTTATAACATAAAAACTTGTAAAAAACTCAGGTTTTTTTATGGCAATAAATCAATAATCACCGAATTTGAGATATTATAAAATTTTGGATTTAATTTTATTGTGCTGCCAATTTTTTGAAGCACTTCCCCGTTTATATATTTTTGAAAATTTGCATTTTGAGATATATCGAAATGCAATTTTTTTGTGTCAAAACCACTTTCGCATCTAAGCCCAAGCATGATCATCTCTTCATCACGCTGAGATGGTGAAAGTTTTTCAACATTTTGTTTGCCTGCAAAATAATCTTCAAAATTATCAGCGTTAGCAAAGCGTTTATATTTGCCGTCAAACGAATGTGCGCCAAGCCCAAAACCTAAATAGGCTTGCCCCGTCCAATATGCAAAATTATGTTTGCTTTTGAAGCCTTTTAAGGCAAAATTTGAGATTTCATACTGTAAAAAGCGGTTTTTTTGCAAAAAATCAGCCAATTTTTGATAATTATCAACCGTCTCGTCATCGCTTGGCAGTTTAACTTTTCCGCTCTCCACCATGTTTTTAAGCGGCGTGCCGCCTTCAATTTGAAGCATATATGCTGAGATGTGTTTTACGCCCGCAGCGATAAGAGTTTGCGCATCGCTGATTATATCGCCCGCAGGCAAGCCTAAAAGCAGATCCGCCGAGATGTTTTCAAACCCAGTGTTTTTTGCATAGCCGATTGCATCAAGAGCCTGCGCTTTTGTGTGCCGCCTGCCCAAAAATTTTAGCATGCTTTCATCAAGCGATTGCACGCCAAAACTAATTCGGTTGAAGCCTGCGTCAAAATACGAACTTAGCTTTTGCGTGCTGACTGAGCATGGATTGCACTCGATTGTGATTTCAGCATTTTCTAAAACATTGAAATGGGTTTTGATGGTCTTTAAAATCTCAGCAAGTTTTTCAGGCTTAACGTATGACGGCGTTCCCCCACCAAAATAGATGCTGGAGACTTGCCTGTCAAAAAAATCGCAATTTTTTATTTCTTTATTTAAAAATTCAAAGTATTTTGCTTGACAATTTGCATTACGCACAAAAGAAGCAAATGCGCAATAGATGCACTTGCTTTCACAAAATGGAATATGAACATATATTCCTATCATTTTTCGTCATCCAGTTTAAGTATCGACAAAAACGCTTCGGACGGAATCTCCACCGAGCCAATTTGTCGCATACGCTTTTTGCCCTCTTTTTGCTTTTCCAAGAGTTTGCGCTTGCGAGTTATATCTCCGCCATAGCACTTTGCAAGCACATCTTTTCTAAGTGCGCTTATCGTTTCTCGTGCGATAATTTTGTTGCCTATCGCCGCCTGGATTGGCACTTCAAAAAGTTGACGTGGAATGATTTTTTTAAGTTTTTCGGTTATCGCTCTACCACGCATGTAAGCGCTGTCTTCATGCACAATAAGCGAAAGCGCATCGCATTTTTCGCCGTTGAGCAAAATGTCAAGTTTAACAAGTTTGCTTGGCACAAAATCTCCAAGTTCATAGTCAAAGCTTGCGTAACCTTTGGTGAGAGATTTCAACTTGTCAAAAAAATCATAGATGATTTCACCAAGCGGAAGATTGTATTGCAACCTAACTCGATTGGCATCTAAATACACCATATCCTTGTATTCTCCACGCTTATCTTGACAAAGTTGCATAACTGCGCCGACATAACTTGGTGGAGTGAAAATGCTCGCCTTGACAATCGGCTCAAAAATTTTATCAATCTCCACTGGCGAAGGCAGAGATGCAGGATTGGAGATTTCAAGCTCCTCGCCGTTTGTTTTAAGCACTTTGTAACTCACGCTCGGCGCTGTTGTGATGATATCTAAATTAAACTCTCGCTCCAATCTTTCTGTTATAATTTCCAAATGTAGCAATCCCAAAAATCCGCATCTAAATCCAAAGCCAAGCGCCTGCGAAACCTCTGGCGCAAACTGCAAACTTGCATCATTGAGCTTAAGCTTTAACAGCGCTTCTTTAAGTTCGTTGTATTTAGAGCCATCCACGCAAAACACGCCGCAATAAACCACAGGCTGCACTTTTTTATAGCCCGCAAGTGGCTTGTCAGTTTGCCTATTTTTAAGAGTAATGGTGTCGCCCACATGCACGTCTGAAACGCTTTTTATCGATGCGCAAACATACCCGACTTCGCCAGCGCTCAAATTTTGAGTCGGCTGCATTTTTGGATTAAAAATGCCAACTTCTGTGACGTCATATTCTCTGCCCGTTTGCATAAACAATATGCTGTCGCCGGTTTTTATTTGCCCGTCAAAAACCCGCACAAGACACACTGCGCCTTTAAAATTATCGTAAAAACTATCAAAAACCAAGCATTTGAGCGGAGCGTTTCCATCTCCCTTTGGTGGCGGAAAATCTGTGACGATTTTTTGCAAAACTAAATCTATGTTAGTGCCATCCTTTGCCGAAATGCAAGGGGCATCATCGGCTGGCAAGCCAACCACATCTTCAATTTCTTTTTTAACTTCATCTGGCCTTGCAGAAGGCAGGTCGATCTTGTTTATAACTGGCAAAATTTCAAGTCCCGCATCAAGCGCCAAGTAAGCATTTGCAAGTGTTTGCGCTTCCACGCCTTGTGATGCATCGACAATCAAAATTGCGCCCTCGCATGCAGCAAGCGAGCGCGAAACCTCATACGTAAAATCCACATGCCCTGGTGTGTCGATTAAGTTAAGCACATACTGCTCGCCATTAAACGTGTAATTCATGCGTGTTGGTGTAAGTTTGATGGTTATGCCTTTTTCACGTTCAAGTTCCATGCTGTCTAAAAGTTGCGACTGCATATCTCTAAGCGCCACCGAGCCCGTCTTTTCCATCAGCCTGTCTGCTAAAGTGCTTTTGCCATGATCGATGTGTGCTATTATACAAAAGTTGCGAATGTTTTTCATCATGCAAAAATTATATCAAAAATCAAATTTTAAAGCAAATAATTTTTTAGGCGAAAAACCCTTTGTATTTTTGTTTAAAACATGTATAATGTGTATTATATAAGGATTATAATATCATTTAAAGGAATGCGAATATGGATCTTTTTAAATCTTGGCTTGTAGAAACACCTATCGCTCACAGGGGTTTTCATGACGAAAACTGCCCCGAAAATTCTATTGCGGCTTTTAAAAATGCAATCGAACATGGTTATGCCATTGAACTTGATGTGCAGATGCTTTCAGATGGAACGGTCGTAGTTTTTCACGACGAAAGCCTTTCAAGAATGACTGGAAATGATGGTTATTTAAAGTTTTTAACTAAGCAAGATTTACCTATGCTTAAACTTAAAGGCAGCAATCAAACCATTCCAACCCTTGAAGAGGCTTTGTCTGCCATTGGCGGATTGACTCCTGTAATCATCGAAATTAAAAACAACCTCAAAACAAGAGATTTGGAGCAAAAAGTTATCGATATTCTTGCAAATTACAAAGGCGAAGTTGCCATTGCCTGCTTTAATCCTATGGTGCTTGCTTTCTTTAAACAGCACGCTCCACACATTTTAAGAGGACAACTGTCGGGCTTTTTAAAACACATTAAAATGAAATTTTTAACACGCTGGGGAATGAAACGTATGGTTTTGGCAAAAAAACTTTCAGCCGCTGATTTCATCATGTATGAAGCAAAAACCTTGCCTAACAGATTTGTTAAAAAATTTAAAAAGCTGCCGTTAATTGCATGGACAGTTAAAAGTCAAGAAGAATATTTAAGAGTCGTTAAATACTGCGACAATGTTGTTTTTGAAGGCTTTGAGCCAAAAATATAAAACACGTTGCAGGCGGCAATTTTAATTGCATTAAAATTAAAAACCTAGCAAAAAATTTGCTAGGTTTTTTGTCCGCTGCAAGCGGACGCCGCCTGCAACGTTAAATACGTCAACATTATATTCCCATATTTTTTTTCATCCACCATATCAAACAATCCGCAATCAAATTCGTCATCTTTGGCATGCTCACAAACAACAACTCCTTCATCGGCAAGCAGCCCATTTTGTAAAATAGTTTTAAGTGCAGGTTTGTATAAGCCCGACTTATATGGCGGATCAATGAGTATTAAATCAAACTTGCCCCAATTCGGCTTTAAAATTTTAAGTGCATCAGCAGTCAGCACCTTGGCTTCTAAACCTAGGTTTTTTAAATTTTGTTTGGTCAGATATACGCTTTTTGGATTTTTGTCAATAAACACAACTTCCTTCGCCCCACGTGAAAGAGCTTCGATGCCAAGCGCACCCGTTCCGCAAAACATATCAAGCACCCTCTTCCCCTCCACAAAAAATTGAAGCTTTGTAAACAGCGCTTGTTTAACTTTATCAGTGGTCGGCCTGATATGCTCAAAATTGTTTTCTAGCAACTTTTTGCCTTTTTTGCTTCCTGAAACTACTCTCATGGTTATATATTAACATTTTGTTGTATAAAATGCAAAATTTAAAAAGCAAAAATTTTTAAATTATAGTATAATTATAAAAAAGTCGAAATTTGTCGAATTTTTAAGGAGGCACTGCATGAGAAAGAATTACCCAAGATATACTTTAAGAATTTCAAAGGTTATGTTGTTAAAACTTGCAAGTATCGCCGACAGAAATGGACGAACAAAAAATAAAGAAATTGAATTTTTATTAAAACGACACATAGCTGAATATGAAAGATTAAACGGCGAAATAAAAATTGATTTTTAAATAAAATAAGCCAACAAATCATTGACTTTTTTACATTTTTTATATATACTAACACTTGCAAGAATTAAATTAAACTTGCACCAGCCCGCAAACGCTCCAAATTTGCTGCTCATGGCAAGAGCAATTGACGCAGCGCCAAGGCGTCAGCCTGCGTATGGAGCGCAGCGAAATTAAATCAATGGATCCGAAAAGACATTAAACCATAAATATGGACTTGTAGCTCAGTTGGTAGAGCAATTGACGCAGCGCCAAGGCGTCAGCCTGCGTATGGAGCGCCAGCGGAATTAAATCAATGGGTCCAGGGCACAAACTTAAAATCTTGGAGATTTTAAAAACCCTTCCTCTTCGTTTCAGGGCTCGAACCCTGGACGAACACAACTTAACATCCAATATGGACTTGTAGCTCAGTTGGTAGAGCAATTGAC
>CALWTN010000040.1 GCA_944384475.1 uncultured Clostridia bacterium | reverse complement strand
ATAAATATTTTTGCTTTGCGTGCATCTTCCCGCACATTAATTATATATTTGTGAGGCCACTTGCTCTCCATCAAATCAGAAACACTTTTTGCAAAGTCGTGAAACTTTTGCCAATCTTTGCACTTTGAAAAAGGCACGACAACATGATAACCTTTGCCGCCGCTGGTTTTTAAAAAACATTTTAAAGAAAGCGATTGCAACACTTTTTTTAAATCTTTGACGCCCTCTCTAATTTTTTCAAGCCTCATACCCTTGTCAGGGTCAAGGTCAAAAACCATTATGTCTGGTTGATCTAAATTGCTCACCTTACTTCCCCAAGTGTGAAACTCCACCGTCCCAAGTTGCACTTCGCTGATTATTCCACTTTTTGAGGTTATATAGAAATAGTCGTCTTGCTTACCCTCGCTGTTCTTGATGGCTATATTTTTCACACCCGGATCGGTTGCAGGCTGATGCTTTTTAAAAAAGCATTCACCTAAAACACCTTCGTTGCATCTGACCACTGACAAAACCCTGCCATGTAAATATGGCATCATTCTGTCAGCAACCTGCAAATAATATTGAGCCACTTGCAATTTGCTTATCTTTTTATCTTTAAAAACAATGCGCTCTGGGCTGGAAATTTTAACACCCAAAATCTTATCCTTCCCTTCTAAAACAACTTCTTGCGCCATTTTATCTTCCCTCAGTCCTTTAAAAGATGCTTGGCGAAGTTGATTGTCATCAGTAATTTGCGCAAACTGAACTTCGCAAACATATTTTGGCTTTAAAAAAAAGATTTGTTCGCCTTTTTTAAGAGGAACAGCATTTGCAAAAGGCGAGCGTTTTATCATAATCTTTTTAAACATTTTGGATAAACGCTGCGCCGTTTGTTCGTCAAAGCCAGTGCCTGTTCTGCCCATATATACGAGCGAGCTATCTTGCATGACGCCAAGCAACAACGAGCTTAACCCCTCAGTTTTCTTTTGCGATAAAGTAAACCCACCGATGACAAACTCTTGGCGAAGATAACACTTAACCTTCACCCAGTCTTCGCTGCGCTTCCCGATATATTGACTGTTTATTTTTTTGCACATAACGCCTTCAAGTTTTAGTTTGCACGCCTGTTTAAAACATTCCTCGCCTTTGCCCAAAATGTGATCGCTGAACATGAAGTTTTCAGGCGCATTTTGCAATAATTTTTCAAGCAACTCTTTTCTTTCAAGCAGAGGTTTTTTGCGCAAATCTTTGCCGTCAAGCGCAAGTAAATCAAAAACCATGTAAACTAAATTTTTGCAACTTGGCTTTGTTATATATGATTGCAGCGCTTCAAAATCGCTCTTGCCTTGCTCGTCTAGCACAATAATCTCGCCATCAAGCACCACCGCCCGTTGCAAGAAAAAGTTTTCTAGCCCGCTCTTGATGGGTTCAAATTTTTGAGACATGTCTTTGTCGTTTCTCGAAACAAGTTTTGCCTTGCCCTTTTGAATAAAAGCCAACGCACGATAGCCATCATATTTGATTTCAAAAGCCCAGTCGTTGCCTGTTGGAACTTGATCTTTCAAAGTGGCAAGCATAACCGAGGCGCTGTCAAACGGATTGGACTTTGCTTTTATTTTTTCGTGTCTAATCTCATCAAAAGTGCGATTTGTTTTTATGCTCCTTTTAAAATTAGAAATGCTGCTGCTTTTTTTAGCGAACTCGTCTTTTTCTTTAATAAGCAACCAATTATCCTGCTTTTCGCCTTCTTTTTGCATACGAACCAGCGTCCATTTGCCTTTTATCCTCTGTCCAAAAACTTCAAACTTTAACGAACCTTTTTTCAAGCCCTCGTCAAAATCTTCAAGCGGCAAAAACCAACCTTCATCCCAAAGCATCACTTCGCCTCCGCCATATTCGCCCTTTGGAATGACGCCTTCAAAGTTTGCATAATCGACAGGATGATCCTCCACCTTCACAGCCAAGCGCTTATCTTTTGGATTAAAAGAAAAACCTTTTGGCACAGCCCAACTCAGCAGCACGCCTTTCCACTGCAACCTTAAATCAAAATGCAAATGTGAAGCGTTATGCCACTGCACAACAAAAATTAACGGTTTTTTATTATTTTTTTGCGTTTTTTGTGGCTTTGGCTCGCTTGTTTTATTAAAATTTCGTTTTTTAGAGTATTCTTGCAATTTTTTCATACAAGAATAATTGTCAAAAATCAATTATTTTTTACTTTTATTTTGTAAATTTTTGTTAAAATGATATACTGCTTTTAAAGGAGAGAGAAAATGAAAAAGAAATATGAGCCTCTGTTCACACCTTGGAAAATTGGCAATGTTGAAATTAAAAATCGTTTCGTCATTTGCCCTATGGGTGGAACATCACTTTTTGGCTGGATGGAAAAGCACCATTTTGACAAGGATGCTGCCGACTTTTTTTTAGAGCTTGCAAAAAATAATGTCGGACTTATCATCCCAGGCATTGCGCCAATAAGAAATTTAATGGGCGGAAGTTGGCTGTATAAAGCCAATGACGCTTTTAAAAAGTTAAAACCATATATGGATGAAATACACGCAAACGGCGCAAAACTTTTTGTGCAACTCACGGCTGGTTTTGGGCGCTCTTTCTCAATTCCAACCATGCTTGTGCCAATGCTTAAAAACAAAGTTTTGGGCGCAATTTTAAAACCTGTTATTGATGTTTCAAGAATTTGCGCATCGCCAAGCAAACTGCCATCAAGGTGGGCTGAAGGCGTTTATTGCAGGCCTTTAAATAAAAAAGAAATTCAAAAGATGATTGAAGGCTTTGCAAAAACCGCAAAGCGTTGCCAAGAGGCTGGCGTGGACGGCGTGGAAATTCACGCTGTGCATGAGGGATATTTGTTAGACCAATTCACCACCGAATACACCAACAAGCGAACAGACGAATATGGCGGAAGTTTTGAAAACCGCTATCGCTTCCCTGTTGAAATTGTTAAGGCAATTAAAAAAGCGTGTGGAGATGACTATCCAGTTTCGCTGCGCTATTCGGTTGTAAGCAAAACCAAAGGTTTTTGCGAGGGCGCACTGCCTGGCGAAAAATTTAAAGAAGTTGGCAGAGATATGGCTGAAAGCGAAAAGGCTGCAAAATATCTGCAAGACGCTGGATATGATATGCTTAACTGCGACAACGGCACATATGATGCATGGTATTGGGCTCATCCACCTGCTTACATGCCAAACAACTGCAATTTGGAAGAAGTTGAACATATCCGCAAATTTGTTGACATTCCTGTTGTGTGTGCAGGCAAAATGGTTCCTGAAACTGGCGCTAAGGCAGTTAAAGACGGCAAAATTGACGGCGTTGGCTTTGCAAGGCAATTTTTGGTTGATCATCATTGGATAACCAAACTTATGGAAGATAAAGAAGACGACATCATGCCATGTATACACTGCCACAACGGCTGCTTCCCTATGTCGCACTATAAAGGCATCGCATGCGGCGCGGCTATGGCAGACTCCAAACACATGTCTAGATGCGCACTTAATCCACTAACCATGCAAAACCATAAATTTGATATCATTCCTACCAAACGCAAAAAGCGTGTTGCCGTGATTGGCGGAGGCGTTGGCGGAATTGAAGTTGCCAGAATTGCAACTCTGCGTGGCCATGAAGTGACAATCTATGAAAAAACAGATAAACTTGGCGGCGTGTTCATCCCTGCCGCTGCGCCAAGCTTTAAAGAAGCAGACAAAAAACTTATCGAATGGTATAGGCGTCAAATTGCGTCACTGCCAATCAAAGTTGTTTATAACACCGAAATCACCGACATCTCAAAACTCGATGCTGACGAAATTGTTATCGCAACAGGCTCAAAAGCAAGGACTCTTAAAATTCCTGGCGGCGAAAAATGCATCGATGCCATAGATTACCTAAATGGCAAGGAAGTTGGTGACAACGTTGTAATCATCGGCGGTGGACTTACCGGCTGCGAAGTGGCATACGACCTATATTTGAAAGGCAAAAAACCTGTGATTGTTGAAGCGCTTAATGACCTTATGGTGTCAAACGGCCTTTGCCTTGCAAACTCTTCATATTTGAGAGATTTCTTTAAACTCAACAAAGTTCCTGTTTATCTTGAAAGCAAAGTTAAAGAAATTAAAGATGGCAAAGTTGTCATACTTACAAAAGACGGAAAAGAAGTTGAAATTAAAGCAAACAGCGTGATAAGTGCGATTGGCTACACCCCTGCACCGCTTGCTAAAAAGTCTAAGCATGTTCACATTGTTGGTGACGCATTAAAAGTTGGCAACCTGCGCACAGTTGTATGGCGCGCTTGGGAAGTTGCAGAGAAGATTTAATTTATCAAAAAAGAACTTTATTTTAACTTAAAGTTCTTTTTTTAACCATTTTTATCGCAATATTTGATGATTTGGGTTAAATTTTCGCAGTTTTCAATTGCATTATGCCAAATGCTTTTGTTGGAAAAGTCTGTGCCATCCGGGTTTATGCACAATGTGTCAACGCCGCTTAAACAAACCGCCTCGTCATTAGCGCCATTGCCTACAAAAAGAATTTCACTGCTTTTTAAATTATATTTTTGCTTTAATTGTTCAATATACTGATTTTTATTTTCTAAATCATGGTTTGGATGGGTGTAGCCAGTCAGTTTGCCATGAGAATCAAAAATTAAATCATATGTTTGAATTGAAGTGATAAATTTATCCACTTTTGCGCGCTTAAACACCTTGTCGATAATCTGTCTGATTCCACCGGAAAGAACAAAAATTTTAACGCCGCCGTCATGCAGGTGCTTGAATGTTTGATAAACCCCCGGCAAAAGTTTTATTGTTTTGGCAATGTTATGTAAATTTTTTAACTCAACATTTTTTTCTTTGAATCTTTCAATCACAAGGTCAAACCATTGCTTAATGTCAATCTCATGGCGCGCATATTTTTGGTATAAAAAATCATCGTAAGACAGCTCATCAATGCTTTTCCAAACTTCTTGCCAGCAGTTGCTTCCCTTACGATTTTGTGTCAATGTTCCATCAAAATCAAAAACTATTACCTTCAACATCGCTCTCTTAATATATAAATAACATGATTTAACAACTCTGTCAATTAAAATGGGGCAGGAAAAAACTTTGCTTTTCCGCCCGTTCAAGTCCCATCAAATTGTAAAAAAAACAAGCCTAATGGCTTATATATTAAACTTATATATCTACTCGCTTGCAAAACCTGCTTCGGATGGCAGT
>CALWTN010000039.1 GCA_944384475.1 uncultured Clostridia bacterium | reverse complement strand
TTACATCTTGCGCCAAGCACCGAGTTGGCATAGACAACCGCACTGCTCTCTGCCCAAGAAAGGATGTCGCCATATTTTGGAGTGTTGCCCACTTCGTCGAGATAGCAAGTGCATGTGAAGGCGTTTTTATCCTTTAAACCTATTTGGGCAAGCTGCTGCTCGTAATGCTCTTGCTGAGAATACATTATCTTTGAAAAAACAAGTTTGTTTAAAAGTCCACATTTGACGTTTTTATAGTCAATCGGCCTAGGATCAACCGTAAATGGATATGGCGTTTTTAACCCTGCATCTATGATTTCATCCATAATTCTGTAAACAGGCTTTAAAAGGCCAATGCCAAAGGATGTGACCAAATGTCCATTGGTTGAAACAGGAACAAATTTTTCTGCGCCAAACAAATCTCCAAACTCCACAAGAGTTTTCATAATTTTGGCTTTTGTCTGCCCTTGTGCGCCGTTTAAAATGTTCTTTTCTTCTTTGGTGAGTTTCATATGCGCTCCTCCTACACTTAAAATTATATAACTTCTGCCAAAATTTTCAAAACGATTGACAAAAAAGCGGAAATTGCGCCGCTTAAACTGATTTTATGAAATAATTTATGATTATTGCTTTGTTTTTCTAAAATATTTTTATAAAATAAGCGTAGGAGAAAATTATGAAAAAGAATATTGTAATTACCAGCGTAAGCACATTTTTAATTTCTGTGGCACTTATTGTTTCACTATTTTTTGACGACACTCTTGGTGGCCGCATCTCACAAATTGTAACATTAACCACCGCCCTTATCGGTGCGGCCGCATTGTTTGTGCAGTTTATGCGTGATAAAAAAATCAACCAATCATCATTTTTGCTTGAATTCAGCAAAAGCTTCTATGACCCTGTAAACCTTGGCAGAATTATGAACAAACTAGACCCAAACAATGTTTTAGGTAAACAAAAAATCACAACCGATGACTATGACGACATCGTTGCCTATCTGCAATGGTGCGAGTCGCTTGCATCGCTTGTGGTGGAAAATGTTTTGTCGATAAGCGCAATAGATGCGCCGTTTGCCTACCGCTTCTTCTTGATTGTAAACAACAAAGAAATTCAAGAAAAGGAAATTATTCCATCAAAGGATTACTATCAAGGCATATACATTCTTCATCAAAAATGGGAAAAATATAAAATCAAACATGGCCAAAAGATTTTGGGATACCAAACATCTCTTTCAAAAACACAAGGCTATGACGAGTTTATCTCTTCAATAACAAGCCACAAAAAAAATCAAACAGATATGTAACCTGTGGAAATCCACAGGTTTTTTATTAGAAATAAAGTTTTCGAATTTGGAAATACAAATGGCCGTTTACAGCGCCGTATGACACACCTTCGTTTTTAATCTTTAAAACATCGCTGGTGTTAAAGTTAAAAATCTGCTGTGCCACAATCATTAAAACAAAACATAATCATATCTCCTTTACATTTTGTTCCAATAACATATTATGTTGGAGTGTTACTGCCGCGAAGCAGGTTCGACTTTGCATCAGCAAAGAAAAAGGCGCCAGCCTTTTTATCATGTGCTGACGCCGTGCAATGGCGGAGGACACAGGATTCGGTGCAGCGGCGGCGGGCTTGCACGAATGAGCCGCAAACCTGCCAGCCCCACTCGCAAAGACAGGGCCGACTGCGAAGCAGGTTCGACTTTGCAAAGCAAAGAAAAAGGCGCCAGCCTTTTTATCATGTGCTGACGCCGTGCAATGGCGGAGGACACAGGATTCGAACCTGCGGATGCTGTTAACATCAACGGTTTTCAAGACCGCCGCTTTAAACCACTCAGCCAATCCTCCATGCTTGATTATTTTATATTAAAAATTAAAAATAATCAAGTGTTTTTTTCTATTTTTTTATCTTCGCCTTCGATTTCGCCTGCCGCGCAAATTGCTTATGCGTGGATGGCTTAACAATCCGCCCAATATTTCTTCGCCCGCGCCTAACATAAATGCAGTGCCCAGCACCCCGATTGCAATGGCGGTGTTTTTTCGTTCTTTGCTGTTAATTTTTTTGACAAAATTAAACTGTTCAATCCACTCATCACTTACATTTAAAACATAGGCGTAAGGCATAACTTCATAATAAAGTTCAGGGTTTTCGTTAACCATCTTTTCCATCTTATCTTTTTCGGCAAGTTCGATATATTTTTTCAAACCCAGCAACCTGCCCAGCACCGCTCTGCCATCTTTGTTGCGATATTCAATAAGCGGACAAAGAATGAAAGTGATCAAACACAGCAAGCTTGCCATTCCAAGCAACAGCAGCACGTAAAAATGGTTGGCGGCAAACACCATGTTTAAAGCGGCACACACTAAAAACAAAATCAAACCTGCAACATACGCTGCAATGCCTGTAATCTTTTTCTGCACATAAACCTTGCTTGACACGCTTGAAAAAATTGTGCTTATGATGAAGATTGCCACGCCGCAAAAAACCGAGAAATTGCCGCCCGTGCCAAAGAAATATGACAAAAACACAAGCACCGCCGTGATACCAAGCGTAAACATCGTTGCCCCGCTTGACGCTTTTTCACTAAAATATTTTTTATTATTTTCTTTTTTAATAAGGCTTGAAATATTAACCGCACTTGGTTGCAAAATTTTTGGTAAATCTTTAACATTGACTTCTTCGCCACGAGAAAAGATTGCATTGAACAAGATTTTTTCATAATCTTTCATCTTGTCATCGGCATCTTTAAGTTTTTTAAGCAAAACGTTTTTATCTTCTTTTTCATCTATTTCCAAATATTTTTTTGCAGCCCAATAAACAAGCAGCGCACTTATATCACGATCGTCAATGATTTTGTCGATAACATACCCTGCATCGGCAGGCGTCATGCCTTCTGGCGCAGAAAATTCTACAACTTCGATGATTCTCTTTCGCCTGTTTAGAGCCACAAAAACAATAAGCCCAATCAAATAGATTGCAAACAGCACCATGAAAACGATGAACATAATCGTGAAAGAATCTATGCCAATAAGTTTTTCAAATGGCACAACTCCAATCCCTACAAACAAAAAGATCAGCAAAAAGATGCCGATCCCTATAAAATTAGCAAGTTTCATTAAAACTCCACTTTTGGCGCATTGCGCTGAGAAATATCGTCAATAGCAAACAGCACTTTTTCTTCAAATTTATAATGTTTTGCAACAATGTTGGATGGGAAAGTTTCTCTTTTGTTGTTGAAAGATTTTACAGCCCCGTTGTAATACTTTCTTGAAGAAGCAATTTCGGTTTCAATGTTTTGAAGAGAGTTCATCATCTCCATATAATTTTGATTTGCTTTAAGGTCTGGATAGTTTTCAGCAACTGCAAACAGCGATTTCAAAGTGCCAGCAAGCCAGTTTTCGTTTTTTGCCTTGTCGGCTGGATTGTCAGCAGTCATACATGAATATCTTGCCTTCATAACGTCTTCAAGCGCTTCTTTTTCGTGCTTTGCATAGCCCTTAACCGTTTCAACAAGGTTTGGAATAAGGTCATATCTCTTTTTCATGTAAACATCCATGGTTGAGTAGCCTTCATCCACATCATTTTCCATGCGAACAAGCTTGTTGTAGGTGCAAATCCACCAAATTGCAAAAATAACGCCCAACAAAAGCACCGCCCCAAGTGCAATTATCAAAATAATCCACCATTCCATAACTTTAATCTCCTTTGTTAAATATATGTATATGATACCACAAAATAAAAATGTTGTAAAGTTTTTTACTATATACAACTTTTGTTAAATAGTGAATTTTTTTAAAAAAACTGCAAAAACTAAGCATATACATATAAAATGCTGCGCAAGCAACACCTTGTTACAAATATAAGCCGACAAAATGATAACATAAAAATATAAAAAAGGACAAATTTCGATAAAATATGAAAGGTTTAAAAGAGATTAGAAAACAAAAAGGTTTCAACCAACAATATGTCGCTCGAAAGCTCAACATTTCGAGAGAAGCCTTGTCATATTATGAAAACTCTAAGCGTGAGCCAAGTTTTGCCACGCTTAATGCAATGAGTAAGTTTTTCAATGTTTCCATCGACTATTTAATAAACGGCAAAGAGTTTAGCAAAAATAATAAATCTCATTCGCTTTGAATGAGATTTTATTTTTTCGCACTATCAACGAAATCTGCAATTTTTTGAAGTTTGGTGTCCATGTCTTCAATTATTTCACGT